>CAXFCD010000065.1:0-1820 GCA_964001155.1 uncultured bacterium
ATTTGTGACAATATGGCGTTTAAAACTTTTTGTCCGCTTGCAGATGCTTGTGTGGCCCCAGTCGTGAGCAGTATCAAACATTTTCGCTCGGATTATGAAGAATATTTTAAAAAGGCTCCTGCAGGTTTGGTTGGCTGATAACGGGAACTGGAAATTTGTGAGGACATCATGTCTGAAATTACTTTAACAATTGACGGGAAGTCGGTGACTGTTCCCAAGGGTACAAAAGTAGTCGATGCTGCTAAACAGGTCGATGTCGATATCCCTGTTTTTTGTTATCACGAAAAAATCGGGCCACTTGGCTGTTGTCGTATGTGCCTGGTTGAAGTCGAAAAAATGCCTAAATTGATGACTGCCTGCACGATGGATGTTGCGCCCGATATGGTTGTGAAAACGGTAGGCGAAAAGGTTGAAAAAGCACAAAAGGGTGTTCTGGAATTTACACTTCTGAATCATCCGCTAGATTGTCCGGTTTGTGATAAGGGCGGAGAGTGTCCGTTGCAGGACAACACTTTTAAATATGGTCCACCGGACACACGCATGGAATTTCATCGTGCAAATAATGTTAAGGCGGCTCCTCTTAGTCCGGTTATTACAATTGACCGGGAACGTTGTATTGCTTGTCAACGTTGTACGGCCTACAGTGAACGTATTGAACAAGATCGGGGTTTGGTTATGCTAAACCGAGGATTCCATAATGAGGTCAATACTTTCAACAATGAGCCTTATGATAACCGTTTTTCGGGAAACGTTATTGACATCTGCCCGGTTGGGGCTTTGACAAATACTGATTTTCGTTTCAAGGCGCGGACTTGGGATTTGGAAAATCAGGATACTTTATGTGCTAATTGCGGTTGTAACTGCAACATCACTTTGGGAACTCGATTAAATGAATTCATGCGTATTGAGTCGAGGCCGAATGATGCAGTGGATGATGGTTGGATCTGTGATAAGGGCCGTTGGGGACATCATTTCATGGAAAGTAAAAACAAAATAACAGCCGCCCGAGAAAACAGTGTGGGAAAAACCGAACCGACTTCATTCCCGAATTTTCCTATTAATGTCCCTACGGAAGAAGCAGCTGAAAAAGTGATAGAAGTTTTTAAGAATATTGTAGAGAAGCATGGGCCTGAAAGCATCGGTTTTCTTGGTTCTCCTTATGCCACGAATGAGGAAAGCTATCTTTATCAGAAATTATTTCGACTTTTGGGTACAAACAATATTGATCATAAATCCTATCAGGATGCCCCTGGATTACCAATTAATCATTTTGATGTTGAGGAAATTGAGAAATCTAATATCGTTTTGCTGATTGCCAGCGATCCCACAGAAGAGTTGCCAATTCTTGACCTGAGAATCAAGAAAGCGGTTTCTCGATGTGGAACAAGACTCCTTTCTCTCAATGATCAGGATACGGCATTAGATAAATATATAGACCTGAAAGTGAAATATAAAGTGGGCTCGGAGGCTTCTGCGGTAGATGCACTTACAGAAGGGTTGGCGAGGGAATTGGGGGAATCTATTGACTTTTCTTCAGACCTTGATCAAACCGGAATTTCTGGTGAAGATATGAAATCTCTGGTAGAAGCGGTGAGGTCCAGTATGAAAATTTGTGTCGTCTATAATCCCGCTGCGCTTTCAGGTGACACTTCATTTAGAGTCAAACGCCTTCTTTCTGTTATTGGCAAAATTCCCACCATTGATTGTGGTGCTATTCCGGCCGCACCGGCAACGAATGCTCTTGGTGCTTTGGATATGGGACTTTTGCCCGATTTTTATCCCGGTGGTGTTTCGGTTTCTGACAATGAAAGAGTCAAAGA
>CAXFCD010000066.1:0-2146 GCA_964001155.1 uncultured bacterium
ACATGCCCAATAACTATTCCATAGGTTCCACCAGAAAACCGACCGTCTGTGATCAGTGCAACTTTATCTCCGAGCCCTTTTCCAACAATGGCAGCAGTCGGTGCAAGCATTTCACGCATTCCGGGACCCCCCTTAGGTCCTTCAAAACGAATGACAACCACATCACCGGCTTTAACCTTGTCTTCAAGAATTGCATCGAGACATTCCTCTTCTGAATCGAAAACTTTGGCGGGCCCACAAAATTTACGTGTTTTTACTCCAGATACTTTTGCAACAGCTCCTTCTGCACAAAGGTTTCCTTTTAATACCACCAAATGTCCCTCTGATGACTTAGGTTGGTCAATTGGAAGTATAATATTTTGATTTGCAGATGGTTTGTCCTGGATACTCTTTAGGTTTTCCGCAACAGTTTTTCCCGTAACCGTAAGACAGTCTCCATGAATCATTCCTGCGTTCAACATCATTTTCATTACTTGTGGGATTCCTCCGGCATGGTGCAAATCGACGGCTACGTATTGGCCAGAAGGTTTTAGGTCACAAAATAGCGGAATTTTTTTTCGGATGGATTCAAAATCATCGATGGTCAACTCTACATCGGCCGAATAAGCTATAGCAAGTAAATGTAGTACTGCATTGGTGGATCCACCAATCGCCATAATAACCGCGATGGCATTTTCAAATGCTTTTCGGGTCATGATATCTCGCGGAAGAATATTTTGTTTTATCATATTCATTAAGGCCTGTGCGCAAAGTCCGGTATTAAGTTCCTTTTCTTTGTCCTCGTTAGCCATGGTTGAACTATAAGGTAGGCTCATTCCCATTGCTTCGAATGCAGAGGACATGGTATTTGCCGTGTACATGCCTCCACAAGAACCAAACCCCGGACATGCGTGTTTCTCGATTTCGGTCAGTTGCTTTCTATTGATGGTTCCGGCACCGAATTGACCTACTGCCTCAAAAACACTTACAACAGTCAAATCTTTTCCATCAAGGTGTCCTGGCTTAATCGTTCCTCCGTAAACAAAAATTCCAGGAATATTTAGTCTTGCCATGCCAAGCATGGCTCCGGGCATATTCTTGTCGCATCCACCAATACAAATGACCGCATCCATGCTTGCACCACGACAAACCGTCTCAATAGAGTCGGCAATCACATCGCGACTTATGAGCGAACATTTCATACCTTCTGTACCCATTGAAATACCATCACTGATGGTAATTGTTCCAAAAGTTTGGGGCATTCCCCCTTCTTTCCGGATTTGATCTGCTGCAATATCGGCCAGCTTTCCAAGCCCAGCATTGCATGGGGTGATATCACTTTGACCGTTTGCTACACCCACTATGGGTTTTTGAAAATCTTTATCAGAAAACCCAACTGCACGTAGCATTGCTCGATTGGGTGCACGCCTATCTCCTTGGGTAACAACTTGGCTTTTAGAGTTTAATGATTCAGAACTCTGCGACATAAATAACTCCTCTATTAAAAAATATCCTCATTTGAGAATAAAATTTTATTTGTTTAAGAAATGATTTTAATACGAATTATTTTTCTTGATCTTCAATCATATTCAATATGGGACGATGAAAATATCCATCGCCGTTATTAGAATGCGCGATGGCGTAGTATACAGGATGTTCCACGGATTTTAAATGGGCCTCAGACCCAGAAATTTCAATTTTATGTTGAAAGGGAATGATCGGAGTTTTTCTATCTTGTTTCCATGTTTTCCCAGAAAAAATAGACTTCTCAGATAAGAAAGTCGGTAGCCGATAGGCGCGCTGCGAATAAAGATAGTCGAGTTTTAATAGATCTTTATTCTCGCTCGAGGGGGTAGTGAAGAATATTTTTTGAAAAATTTCGTATTGTTTATCTAAGCCGATTGGATTCATAAATAAATTGTTTGATTCATGGTACTGAAGTAATCGATCAAATAAAGTGACAGGGTCAGTTTTTTGTAAAAGATGGTTTATGGAAAACCGAAATCTTTTGGAGTTGTAAAACCGATCAAATATATCCGCAAATTTTTTTAAGTAATCAACTTCTTCAGAATCAAGTTCTTTGTTGGAGATAAATTCATAGGGCGGTGTAGACTGATATCGGTATTCGTGAGATTTAACCTTATTTTTTATAGGAGCACCGGGGAGA
>CAXFCD010000067.1:0-6020 GCA_964001155.1 uncultured bacterium
GGTGTGTTGGATGGCCGTCTTTATGGATACTTAAAAACCTGGGCGAAAGATCAATATTTAGCCGATGATGTTTTTGGAGAATCGGTTGATTATCTCACGCCTCGGGAACTAATCAGGAATCTTGATAATTTTTATAAAGATCCATTGAATTGGTATATCCCGGTTCCGGCAGCAATTGTAATAGCTAATATGTATGCGGAAAGAGTACCTGTTCCCGTCATTGATAACCATATTGTAAAGACACGCAGATGGATCAATGATTTAACATTGGATTTGGATACGCTTAATTATAGCAGGCTCATTGAAGAAAAATTAATGAAGCACCACCAACAGCAGTTTAATCAATCCGAATAAAACCTGCTTTTGGATGCCAGGCAAAAACACGATTTTCGCCGGCAAATTTCACCTTTGAAATAGTAAACTTGTAGGTGTGTGGTTTTTCACCGTCCAATGGATAAGAGGTTGTTTTTGTGGTGGCAAAACCGGTTTGGAGCGGCGGTTCATAATTATAAACTAAAACCATTCTCTCTTCCCCTAGGAATTCCTTATTGCCGGAATATTCTGCTAAAAATCCTTCTAAATAATCCACTGGCCGTCCAACATGATTGACTACTTCCACATTGATTAAGACTTTCGCATCATCAATGACACGGGGGCGAACCTCTATGGAAAAAGGTACTTTATCCTCGCTGAATAAAATGCAGAGTAAAAATAGATAGGTGAATGCCTGTTTCATATGCGGAAAATTGGGATGAAAAATTGAAAGACAAAAGAGAAAGGTTTCGAAACCTTTTCGAGCGGTGAGCGGTATAAGGTAGATTCCTGAACAGTTTTTTCTAAGAAAACCATAAACTAATTTAATTCATTGAACCGAATAAAATATTTATTTCTATTCTACCTTGTTTCACTGTCCTTATCCCAAGTGCGGATAGGCGAATGGCAAGCGCTTACTTCACCGTTAAATGTTCGGGATTTAACATCGGTGACATTGGACTTGTTTGCCGCCACAGAAGGAGGTTTGTTCCATATCCAAGACAGTGTTTATCAAACCTATACAACCGTGGACGGATTATTAGGTGTCGATTTGGCTGCCATTGACCGGGACCGGGATGGGTATATTTGGATTGGCGGTGATGTACCTTATGGATTTGTTCAGGTTTACGATCCCAAAAAAAAGGAATCAATCATCAGTTTTGATTTTGAATTAAGTGGAATTATGGATATTCAAGTTTTAGATTCATTGGCTTTTGTTTTTTTCATAGACGGGCAGGATTTGGGGCTCATGAAATTCCTCTATGATGGTGGCTGGGAATACCGGGATAGTTTCAGAAATTTTCCTGATGAAGTCGGCACAGTTCATTGTTTTTTGGGAAATGATTCAACACTTTTTATCGGAACAGACAATGGAATCTATCATGGATCATTGAATGAAAATTTAAAAGATCCGAATCGTTGGCATTCAGTAGATGATGCAATAACCATGTCTGTCACTGCTATGGCGTTCGATGATTCTGTCTTGATCTTTTCCTCAGGGACTTCAATATTTGAATTTTCAATTCAAACGGGAACTTGGACTGAAATTGAATTTTCCTACGCCCTTTCTGAAATCAGTGAAATTTTTATAATGGATGGTACCAATTGGATCATGGATCAAAACAATCTTTATCGAAAGTCTAATGTTGGGGTTGAACTTGTGGAGAGCCGTTATAATCTCTCCGGTATGACGAGCCTGAATGATAAAATTATTGTTGGGACAGATAACGGAATCCTATTTATTGAAGAATCCAATGAAGGGACTGATTCTGTGGTTCGGTTTCTGCCCAATGCCCCGGTAACCAGCGGATTTTCTGCGATCACAGTATTGGATGATGGCAGATTGGTTGGGGGTAGTTCAAAGGGTATTTCGATATATAGTGATGTAGGGTGGCGCAATATTCTTGAAATCAAAACTGAAGGAAGCGATACCATTCACACTCAATATGATTATACTTCATTTATTGGTGATACTGTTTTCCATGATTTTGGTGGTTTTGTATCTGATATTGAACAAGGACCGGATGGCCTTATTTATTGTGGAATCCGCGGCGCTTACCCACGTACCTACAGCCAACCCTATCGGACAAGTGGTGGTGTTATTTCGATTGACGTAGATGATCCATCCAATATTTTTGTATTTGATACAACCTATTTGAGTTATCATTCAACATCCACCAATCCCAGACCTTATATGGTTGTATTTGATATTGAATTTGATAATTCGGGAAATATGTGGGTAGCCAATCCTTACTGCATCAATGGCAATGAACCCATTCATGTAAGATCAACTGGAAATGAATGGAAACATTACGGTTCATCGGAGACCTCTGTTAAGATTAGCCAAACGCCGGGGTCCATCGCCTTTGATTCGTGGGGGCGAATGTGGTTTTCCGCTTTCCAGGCTTCGGAAGCGAATTTGGGAGTTTATCCAAATGGTGGCATCTTCATGTTAGACTTTGAAGGTGATCCTTTTAATCCTGTCTCATTTTCGTGGAAAAAGGTTCAGGAAAGCGGGGCAGTTTGGTCTTTAGGAGTGGGCTTGAATAACCGTTTATATTATTTGACGCCCAACGGGCTCAATTATTTTGATTTAACAAATTCTACATCGAATCCGGTGACTCGAGAAAATGAATTTTCCTATTTTCCTAACATTTCTTTCGGGACAGGAGCGGAACTTAAAATGGATCACCACGGTAATATTTGGACCCATTCACCGACAGATGGAATTCATGTTTTACTTGAGAATACAACATATTGGCCGGACATTAATGGATTACGGACAGATAATTCGCCGCTTTTGTCTGATGCAGTTACGGATATTGCTTTTGATGAGAAACGAAACCTTGCTTACATCGCGACAAACAAAGGTGTGAACATTTTGCGGATTCCATTTGGGGAAGAAAAGAAGAATTACAATGATGTAAAAGTTTTTCCAAGTCCCTTTTATATTCCATCAGAAAAATCCATGATTGTGGATGGGTTGCCTTTTGAGTCATCCATGATGGTCATGACATTGGACGGAAAGGTGATACGAAAAATTCCTACCCAAGGCATTAGTATTGATGGGGATCAACTCTCGTGGGATGGGCGGGACGATGAGGGGGATTATGTTTCCAGCGGTGTCTATCTTTTGGCGATCTATGGGATGGATGGATCCCAGACTGTAGAAAAAATAACCGTTATTAAAAACTAGATTTACAACAAATGTGAATTTTTTGAAATAAAAATCATTTCTGAAATGACCACTTTTAACACTCCGGCAGCAGGCACCGCAAATAGCATTCCCAATGGACCAATCAAAATCCCACCGATCAATAATACGATCATGACAAGCATGGGATGAAGTCCCACACTTTCACCCACCAAAACAGGCGTAATAAAATTGTTATCAATTTGTTGGACAATCACAAACATCAACACAATATCTAATATATAAAAAGGAGAAGGAACGACCCCGAAAAGTTGATGTGCCAACGCCGCATCATTGCCCAAATTGTTCATCAAAGCGATCAAGATTGCGGGGATCATTCCAACAAACGGCCCCACCATGGGAATCAAATTCGCCAATCCTGCAATAATCCCAATAAACACAATCAAAGTCATATTAGCGCCCAATTTATTTAAAATAAAAAGTCCAATAATGGAAAGAACGGCTACACTGCCGGCGGCGAGAATTTGTCCACGGAGATATTTTGAGATTTGCTGCTCGATATTGTAGATGGTTCTTAAACCCACTTCCAAATATTTATTGGGGATGAAGCGAACCAGGGACCGCTTAAAATCATGATATTCAATGAGTAGGATAATGGTAAAAATCAGGACCATAACCGTGACAAAAAACAGACTGCCGGCGGAACCCAATAAAGATAAAATATTTTGAAAAACGCCTCCAATACTTTCTTTTGCCACTATAATGAGTTTCTCTGTCTTTGGGATCAAATTAGCCAAAAATTCCGGTAAAACATCTTTTGTTTGTTGAGACAAACTTTCCATACTCAGGGCAAAATCCTTCTGCTGCAATTTTTGTGTAAACAGTTTTACTTGAGATCCCAAATTGGAAATAAAACTGCTGAAAAACCAAAGTCCTAAGGTTATGACACCACCCAGAATTAAAAGTACACTTGCACTACGGGAACGAATTTTTCTCTCAAGTGCATCCACGCTTTGCAAAAAGATGGTGGTAAACAAAAAAGCAAAAATAAGCATCACAATGACAGAAGCAAGAAAAGGGAGGATGTTCCAAGCCAATCCACCAATGACAATCAGTAGAAGGAGGCGGTATAATTTTTGAACCGAATCCATTATTGAGTATTGGCTAATTTTTCATTGGTTCGACGTAGTCTTTCTCCTAATACGCGGGAGAGGTCCAACATGATCTTGTTACTAACTTTTGGATCGCGATCCATAAGTGTGAGCAGGTCAGTTTTGAAAAAACCTACCAATTTTGAAGGATCTAAAGCCACTGCTGTTGCAGATCTGGGTTCTTCGTCTAACAGAGCTAATTCTCCAAAAAAATCACCGGATTCTAACGTAGCAAAAATAATACCGCTGTCAGGATCCTTAATTTCTACTTTCCCTTCAATGATCACATACATTCCTTCCGCAGGCGCCATTTTTTTAAAAATAGGTTCGTCCTTTTTATAAGTACGTTCATGAGTCAACTGGGCAACTTCTTTTAATTCATTTGGCGAAAGATTCTCAAAAACAGGAATTCGGCTCAAAACATAAAGGATTGGGTTTTCGGATAAATCCGGTTTAAAAAAGTTTTCATACAATGTTTTCATGGATGGTACCTTTAGAATTAATACAAAGTTTAGAAAAGTATTTTAATTAGTTAGGATTCGTTTACATCCAGCGCTTGCGATACATCCCAAATCAAGTCTTTTGCATTTTCTGCACCGATGGAAAGTCGAACCATTTTGTCCGTGAACTCTAACGCATTTTTTTCAATTTCAGGGACGTCTACATGTGTCATGGAATATGGTTGCTGCGCCAAAAATCCCGGTTTCAATTTTTTCTTATTCATTATTTAATTTATTAAGAATCGAAATTGATGTATTCAGGATGGAGCCCAAATTCTTGTTCAAATTCTTCCGCAATTGCTTTGATCATTTTTCGCCGTTCGTTATGGGGAAGAAATGCACTTTTCATGGCAATGATGGTAATCTCCCGAAAGTCATGGAGTTTGAAATCAAATAACTCATGGGCTAACATAAATTCTTTTGTCATGGTCGTGTCTGACATGAGGCGGTTGTCAGTATTCAGCGTAACGCGAATCCCCTGATCATAATAAAACTTAAGCGGATGATATTTCAATGATCGCACACTCCGAGTTTGCCAGTTGGATGTGAGACAAATCTCCAGTGGAATGCGATGGTCATTCACATATTGCATAAGATCTTTATCTTCTTTCAATTTCGTACCATGCCCAATTCGGTTTGCACCGCAATAATGAATGGCTTGTCGAATGGATGCGGGACCAAAAGCTTCACCTGCATGAATGGTGGAATTAATATTATTATTTCTGATTTGATAAAATGCTTCTCGGTGTTCTTTCGCAGGAAAATTTTCTTCAGCGCCTGCAAGATCAAATCCCACCACACCTTTATTTTTGTATTGGACTGCTAGGTCAGCTAATTTCAGAGAAATTTCCGGTGAAATTGAACGAATCCCGCAAACTATGATACCGGATTTGACACCGAACTCTTTTTCACCTTTTTTTAATCCTTCTTTGACGGACTCTACTGCCATATCCAGCGTCATTCCTTTTTGTTGATGAAGAATAGGAGAATACCGCACTTCCATATATCGGACATTTTCTTCTGCAGCGTCTTCGATCAATTCATAAGCAAACCGTTTGAGAGATTCAGGCGTTTGCATGACAGACAAGGTAATGTCGAAACGTTCAAGGTAATCTTCCAAAGACCCTCGTTTTTCTCCAATCCGAAGATGGGAGGACAATTCATCCAAATCGAAGGAGGGAA
>CAXFCD010000068.1:0-2461 GCA_964001155.1 uncultured bacterium
GTACAATGGATACTGAAAGATGGAATGCCTTCAAACCCAAGTTCACGTTGATAAAATGTGGCTGTGTCCGGTATGGTTTGTTTTGGGACACCTGATGCATTAATGATTAAATCCGGTTTGCCACCATTTCCTAAAGCTTCTTTTCCGGCAATGGCACCCATTTGATCCACATCAATATCAGAAACGCGTCGTTCACATACACCAGATTTTACAAGGATCCATTCTTCAGATTTCCCGATTTTCGGTGCAATATCCGCTGATGTTTCTATTTTTGGCGGGAGATAAAGCCCAGTTCCTGTAATTTTTATATTCATATGATTATCTGCCACGAAGGGCACTAAGAAACGAGAATTAAAAAAATATAATTATTAGAAATATTCTGCCGGATCTTCTTAGTGAATCTTGGCGACCTTAGCGGCTAAAATTAATTTAGAAAAAATATTTGATTTCGAATCTTAAATGAGAAAAATCTTCCATGGCGTTGAATTGGTAAAGTTCTCCGTCCGGGTGATCTTTGGTGCCTTGGACTTTGGTTATTCCCATGAGCCCCAACAAATCCTGTGTAATATTATATTCCAACTTGTATTCTGTGAGTGAACCGGGAATTCCAGTGACCCCTTCATACTCACCTAAATCCAACATGGATGTCATGGAAAGTTTCAATTGTTCATTCATGAATGTTTTATCCATAATAATGATGGCAGCTTTATCTGTCAAGATCGCCAATGGAACACCCATCCCCGGTGTAAAGAAATTTTCGGGTGTCATTGATTCCGGGTCATATTCAAATCCCGGAATACTGATATCCACATCCGGTAATGTATCTGAAGAAAAGGATGTTTTTTTATGGGAGAAAATTTGACTGATAAAATTGATCTTAAATGGAAGTTCCGTCTCAATTTGAAACGTAGATTGTTGATAGGTTGCTTCCTCATGGAGGGGATAACTAAAAACTAATGTATCATAAATAGTGGCCAAATTTGCATTGGAATATGGACGATCAATTGATTTATTTAAATCCTTTGTATTGAATTGAGCAAAGTCTCCTCTTAAGATAAAATATGGATTTAAGAAGGTTAGGCCAAATCCTAGTACATTTGTTTTCCTGTAACTAAATACAAGGTCTGGTGGTGAAAAAATGGTTTGATTCGCATTGCTGTAAACATTCACACCGGTAAAATTGAACACGCGATCAAATCCTGAAAAATAGGAGGCAGAAATATCACCAACTCCAAAGGAATACGTTCCATGGATTCCGCCTTCAATCGGTAAATCCGAAATTGGTAAAATATGATTTTCTTCAGGGTAAATTGGCAAGGTGATTGGGAAATCATCATCGCCTAGCGGGACTCTGTTTGTTGTATGGATTGGCGAAAAAACCGATTTCAATTTTAGATTACCAACATAGTAATCTATCGCACCAGAATAGGTGGCCATTTTGCGTTCACGACCTAAAAAGAAAATATAATAATAATCGAATGCGCTGGCATTGTCTAAAGGACTATTTTCATCCACACTGCCCCAAGAGTGGATCTGTTTTCCGAATCGAAATTCAAATTGATCTCCGGAAATTGTGCCATACAATTCCCGCATATCCCATCTGAAATCCTGTGGGTCTTTAGATCCTAAAAAATAGGTGTCACTTCGAATTTGATATTCCAGAGTAAAATTCCCATTTAATGAAATATTTTTGGATTGATGTGAAAAATCCAAGGACCCCATTCTGTATGGAATATCGATCAAGGAATAATCAGATAATCTGGAAATATTTGCAAAATCAATATAACCATTGAATTGAAAAGATGGTTCATCCGCTATCAAATATGTGATAAATAAAATGAGACTAAATCTCTTCATGAATTCTTCCTTTTTGTCAATGCTTCGTCCAACCAATTTAATACTTCATTTCCCTGCGTAACCCATGCTTTCGTTAAACCAAAATCCGGGAAATTCCCTAACAATTCTCCATTCCACCCATAAACAACATTTGTTTGCTTATCGTTTACTTTTGTCAAAATCCAAATGCCTGCAGCATTAGGAAGCCTTACATGATCAGGATCCAATTTTCCATTGGGATGCTCCACGGCTGAAAATGAAAACGTCCATTGGTTTGGAGAATTTTCAATATTGTATTTCACAATGTAATCTCGGCCATCAAAAGGGAAGGGCATATCCAAAACAACTTGAACCACATCAGTTTCTAATCGTTTCGTTTTTGTGACGCGTTCGAAAATTTCCGGATATTGATCCAAGCCCTGCACGGCATCAGCCACTAAGTCTATGGGATGATTCAGGACTGTCTCTGCCCGGCTAACTGGAAAATTTTGATACGTACACCAACCAATTGTAATTGTGCCTGATTGAAGATGTTCCCAATTTGAAAATGATTGAATCCCACGGAGATCTAGCCCGAAAGCAAGATAATGGAATAATAAAAGTTGAAGAAAAATTTTCATTATGA
>CAXFCD010000069.1:0-3216 GCA_964001155.1 uncultured bacterium
AGTTCTCGCTGATCATTCAGAGATAATAATTCCAATTTTTTGGAAGATTTTTGTTGCTCTTTCAGTCGGGTGTCATGGATTTCCTTTCGAATCTGCTCTTTTCTGAAACGTTCGACCTGTTCTTTGTCCTTTGCGAATTCCTCCATAATCATCTGGTGAACGGCTTCATCCACCGGAGACATATGGCTGGAGACTTCGATCTTTCGAGCCTTCAAAAAGCTTAAAATATCTGTGTGAGAGATATTCAGCGCTTTCGCAATGTGGAAAATCCTGATTTTGGCCATGTGTTATCCTGCGCCTTCCGTCATAGGTTCTTCTTCCTGTAGTTCTTCATCCGCTTCCTCTTCAATCTCCGGTTTTGATTCTGATACAGCTACCTTATCTGAATCATTAAGGTCATGTTCAGCAGTATCATCATCGATGTCTTCCTGTTCATCCTCTGCTTCTACATCAACGGTTAGTTCTTCGGATTCTGGTTCCGTTGCTTCATCATCGGCGGTGACTTCATCTTGGGATTCATCTACTTCAGGCGGTTCAATCGTTTCTTCCTCTTCGGTTTCGATCTCAACTTCCCGTTCCACAAAAGATTGTACCGCTTCGTAAATACTATCCAGAATATCTTCATCTACACCATCGGCGGATAATAAATCATCCATATCCGCTTCAAGCAATTCGGAAACGATGGTCACGCCAACACCTGCTAATCCATCTGCAGCTTCCTGAGAAACACCTTCAATGTCTGCTAATCCTGTTTTATGATCTTCCTGGATGCGTTCATATTCTTTTAAGCCAAAAGCATCAATTCTGTAATCGGTGATCTTTGAAGCTAAATTCACATTCATACCGTTCCGGCCAATGGCGGAATCCAGGTTTTCATCTTCGAACAAGGCAACGCAATATTTTTTGTCATCATCAATGAATAATTGAACCGGTTTTGCCGGAGACAAAGCTCGGCTAACCAAGATTTCAGGTTGTTCACTGAAATTCACAATGTCAATTTTTTCATTATTCAATTCCCGGACAATAGCCTGAATCCGTCCACCTCTCATCCCGACACACGCACCAACAGGATCAATCCTGCGATCGTTTGAGCGGACAATGATTTTTGCTCTTTCACCGGGATGGCGGGCGATGGCTGTTATATCAATAATACCATCATCAATTTCCGGAACTTCCTTTTCAAACAATTTGAACAAGAAATGATTATCGCTTCTAGACACCACAATATCCGGGCCCTTCGGGGTGACTTCCACGGATTTGATCACAGATTGAACCGTATCACCTCGGCGGTATCTTTCAGATTTGATTTGTTCACCTTTCGGCATCCGAAGTTCAGCTTGTTCTATATTGATATAAATGCTGTCCCGCTGGACTTGGTGCACAACACCAATAACAATTTCACCAATTCTGGTGGCATAATCTTCGTAAATGTAATTCCGTTCCACATCTCGGAGCCGTTGGGCAAAAAATTGTTTTGCTGTGGTAATGAGTCGTCTGCCAAAGACTCTTGGATCAATGACTTCAACAAAAACATCACCGGTTTCAAGGTCCGCAGCTTCCTTATCTTTTGCAACAGCTTCTTCAAGAGTGATTTCCACTTTATGGTCATCAATTTCTTCTACAATTGTTTTCTCTGCATAAATCTCAATTTCACCTTTATCCAGGTTCACAATACAACTGCAATTGGAAGAATCACCATATTCTTTTTCAATCACATACAAAAATAATTCTTCTAAAATTGTAGCAAGTTCTGACCGTTCAACATTTTTTTCACGGGCGATCTCCGAAAAGACTTCAATGAGTTCTCTGTTAACCAAAATGCCTCCTGAACATTATTTGAATGAAATTTTTACTTTTGCTGATTTGATCTGATCATAAAGCAAACTGATCTGACGGCCGCTTTCTGTCAAAGTCACATGGTTGTCATCTGCATCTAAGACTTGTGCTGTCATGGCGCAAGATTCATCCCCATCCGTAAATTCAACTTTCAGTCGGCGATCCTTATTTTTTCGAAATTGAAATGGATGTTTTAACGGTTGATCCAAACCGGGCGTTGTTACTTCCAACCGAAATCCCTTGGGAAATCGTGAATCAAACGCTTCATCATCTCTCAATTTTTTAGATAATTCTGTGGTATCATCCAGTGTAACGGGGCGTTCGCCATCTATGATAACGCGGATAAAGTTTCCCCGTAAATCCTCTTGGATATCCATCAGAACCAGGTCTGCAGACATGTAGTTTTCGACAATATTGTTCAGTTTGTTCATTTCAGACAAAAGAAAAGCGGGCGTTTCACCCGCTTTTCAGCCCGCAAGTTTACGGAAAATCAAACTTTTATACAATATTTTAGCCGGGAATTTTCCCCAATATTTCTTCTGCGGTTTGCTTCTGGATTGATGTTACATTTTTTTCTGCTAAAATATCAGTAGCAATTGTACGCGCACCCTCCAAATCACCTTGGGCTAAGATCAGTTTTGCCTTCTCTAATTCCATCATCCGGGATGTGTGAACATCTGTGCTTTTTTGAACCCCTTTATCTAAAAAAGACAGTGCGGAGTTGGTATCGCCATCCTGCACCGCAATATCCGCAAGCATATAAGCTGCGGACGACATCATGAGATCTACTGCATTATCTCTTATAAATTGGGACAGATAAATCTCTGCGCTGGTGAAATCCCCGGCCTCATATTTCATTTTTCCCAAATGGTAACCAGCCACTTCTGCACTGTGTGTACCGGTATATTCTGTGATAATTGTTTCCAACTGGAATTGGGCATTACTTTCATCGCCACGGTCCAATGCCACCATAGCTTGCCCCAATAAACTGTTTGCTTCAGTGTTCTGTTGTGTTTGTTTTTCTGAGATCACGTTGTATCCGATTAAGACGGCAATAAGTCCGATAGCAATTTTCATATACATGGATCGTTGTTCCTGTAAATGTGCCTGGGCTTTATCTACTGATTCCAAAAACGGATCCCGTTGTATTTCTTTTTTTGTAATCTTTTTTGTTGGTTTTAACATGATTATCCTAAAACAATATAATTGTATGATTGTGCCCTCGGCAGGAATCGAACCTGCATCTAAAGTTTAGGAAACTCTTGTTCTATCCATTGAACTACGAGGGCCGATTCTTAAAATGTGTCGAGAAACACGCAAAATTCGCCGGCGAATTTACCTCGTTTAGATTTCAAAAAAAGACCGTTTTATTGTGTTTTG
>CAXFCD010000070.1:0-11196 GCA_964001155.1 uncultured bacterium
AGATCATGCAGTTTCCTGGAAATAGCCCAGCTTATCGTATTTTTGGATTCGTGCATCAAGGAATTCATTCGGATCAGTGTTTGATAATTGATCTAATTCTTCCATCAGAGCAGTTTTCAATTCACCGGCTGTTGCTTCAAAATCCCGATGAGCACCGCCATTAGGTTCCGACACAATTCGATCACAAATGCCCATTTCCACTAAATCTTTTGGCGTTGGTTTCAATGCTTCTGCAGCATCTTCGGCTCGTTTTGCATCACGAAATAAAATAGAAGCGCAGCCTTCAGGGCTGATGACAGAATACCACGTATTTTCTAACATGAGCATTCGGTCACACACGCCAATGCCCAAAGCACCTCCGCTAGCTCCTTCACCAATAACAACACCGATAATGGGTACTTCTAATCCAGACATTTCCAACAGATTACGAGCAATTGCTTCGCCTTGCCCTCGTTCTTCTGCGCCAATCCCGGGATAAGCACCAATCGTATCCATAAGTGTAATGACAGGCAAACCAAACTTTTCAGCCAATTTCATCACTCGAAGCGCTTTCCTATACCCATCCGGGCGCATCATGCCAAAATTCCGATGAAGATTCTCTTTGGTGTTTCTGCCTTTCTGTTGGCCAACCCAGGCTACCTTTTTATCACCAAAGTGGCCTAACCCTGCCACAACAGCCGGATCATCCATAAAATGGCGGTCTCCATGGAGTTCAATAAAATCCGGTGAAAAATGCTGTATATAATCCAAAGAATAAGGGCGATTTGGATGGCGTGCCAATTGAACACGCTGCCAGCGCGACAATCCGGAATAAATTTTCTGAATTTGAGACGTTCTCTTTTCCTTCAACTTTGCCAGTGTCTTTAAGGAACTTTGAGCCGGGTCAGTAGCAGATTCCAGTTCAAGGATCTGTTCATCCAATTCCTTTACGGGTTTTTCAAAATCGAGATAATAATTTGCCATAAATATTTAGAATATTTGTTAGGTATAATTCTGATCTAATTCATAAAAAGCGGCAATGCCCAGGAGTACAATTAAACCAAAAATAATATTAGCGGTTAAGACAGGTAAATTTAGACATAAAAACCCCACCATGCTCAATAGGAGTGAAGCACCATGCATAATCAACACCGCATGGTGAATAGGCATGCCCCGTTGCGCCAACCGATGATAGGTATGATCCTGAGAAGCTTTGTGTATTTTTTTACCTCTTTTCAGCCTGGAAAAGACTACCATCAACATATCAAACAACGGTACTGAAAAAATCAAGATTGGGACAAACCAGGATGACGCTTGGGACCCAATTCTCGGTTCATAAATGATGGCTGCAGCTGCTAACAAGAATCCTAAGGATTGCGCTCCTGAATCTCCAAGAAATAAACTTGCAGGACGAGAATTAAAAAAATAAAGGGCGATGCAAATTCCCAAAATCATGGTACATAAAAAGATCAATGTTGATTGCCCTGTTACCAAAGAAATCATCAGGAAAAATCCTGCGGACACACCGGAAAGCCCAACAGCCAAACCATCCATACTATCAATAAAGTTAAATGCATTTGTAATGGTGATGAGCCAAAGAAAGGTAAACATGAGATTCAGCCAAGCATCATAGGGTGCGCCAATTTGGAATAGAAAATCCGGAGATTCAAAAAATCTGACTTGCACACCCAAAAAGATCAGCGCTATGGAACCAACCACTTGGCCTCCAAGTTTTTGTGTCGGTGTCAAATGGATGAAATCATCCAATAAACCAAAAATACCAACAATAAGTCCGGAAACAAAAATAGCCCAAATTGTCGGTTCCCGCCACATCCCGGACAATAAGATCATCAAAATAAATGTATCCATCAATACCACCCCACCAACCAAAGGAACAGGGTTTTGATGCAGTTTATGATCAGCGCTCCCGGGAATATCCATCAGGCCCACTTCCGGCGCTATCTTGATACTAATCCAGGCTAAACCAACAGCGAATAAAATACTGCCGCTAAGGAGCAGCATCACATTTTCGAGTTGAGCAAGACTTTCCATCTGAGTCTATGTTGGATTTGTTTTAAGGAAATTAGTTCCAGCCGAAAATTTTCCAAAGACGCAACCGCCAAACCATCCAAATTGCCTCATACATGATGGATTTGGACATTTTGGATTCGCCAATGGTTCGATCCACAAATATGATCGGTTTTTCCAAAATTCGGGCTTCTTTGCGCCAAGAACGAAAATTCATTTCAATTTGGAAAGAATATCCCTGTGAACGAATTCCATCCAAATCGATTCGTTCTAATAATGACCCTCGCCAGGCTTTAAACCCGCCTGTTCCATCATTGATGGGCATGCCTGTTACAATTCTGGAATACATATTTGCGCCATAGCTCAATATCAACCGACGAATTGGCCAATTAACGACACTGATCCCTTCTATATAACGACTGCCGATCACCAAGTCATTGTTTTCCAATTCTCCCACTAATTTTGGTACATCGTTGGGGTCATGAGATAAATCAGCATCCATCTGTACAATTGCTTCATAGCCTCTTTCAAGAGCCCATTTGAAACCAAACACATAAGCCGTACCCAAGCCGGCTTTCCCAGGGCGTTCTTCTAAAAATAAGTTTGCGTACTTTTGCTGAAGTTCCTTTACAAGAGTTGCTGTCCCATCGGGAGAATTATCATCCACCACGAGTAAATGGTATTCGGGATTGGGGTCCAAAACTTGTTCAACCAGGCTTTGGATATTTTTACGTTCGTTGTATGTAGGTGATATAACTAATGTTTTCATTCTGCGTTTTTCTCAAGTATAGCGCTTAAACAATCATCAATAGATGGTGGTACCACATTTAGCAAGGTAGCCAGTTTATCAGATTTGAGCCCAGAATTCAAGGGTCTCGGTGCCGGTTGATTAAGTTCTTCTGTTGGAATCGGTTTTATCAATTTTGCATCTAAATCATATTTTTTGGCAATCTTTTTTGCAAATTCAAAACGATTCAAAAGGTCAGCATCACCCCAATGGACAATACCAGACAGGTCTTTTTCAATACATAAAGCAATAATGTCTGCCATTGAATTTGTCCATGTTGGATTATTCACCTGGTCATCAACGACCCGAATTTCTTGTTTATCTTTTAATGAATTCACCACCCAATTTAAAAAACTGGCCTGAGTGTTGGGTGCATCATCATAGATTACATTACCGCGAATGATCAAATGATTTGAATTATGATTCAGCAAGATACGTTCTGATGCCAACTTTGTTTCACCATAGACTGAAATAGGATTTACATCGTCCTCTTCAGAATACGGTCCATTTTCTCCATCAAATACATAATCTGTGGAGAGATGGATTATTTTCCCATCAAAGACATCACAAAGGTGCTGGACACCGGCAATATTGATCTCCTTTGCAAGATTCGGATTCAATTCACAACCATCCACGCTTGTCAAAGCAGCAAGATTTATAATCAAATTCGGTTCAGTTGCGTCAATCACTTCTGTTATGTAGATCTGATTCCTGACATCCATGACAATTCCCGTTTCATCAACAGGGATCCTTCGTCCGGTGCGAATAATTTCAAAATCATTGGATAAATGCTTAGAAACTGCTGAGCCCAATTGCCCAAAAGCGCCGGTGATCAAAGTTCTCATGCAGCCACCGTGGTAAATGTTTTAACGATCAAATCCAACTGTCTCATGAAAATGGATTTATCATTCCCGGGGTGGTGGATCAAATAATTCAAATGGTAAGTGCGGTCTTGTTTTTCATCATAAAAAACATAGGATCGGAAAGGGCCGCCTTTAGCTTCTTTCACATCAATGGTTTCCCAAATGCCCTGCGCCCGCCAGGCTTGATGGTTTTTATAAGGTGCTTCCTTCATTTCAAATTTGTAATCATTGAACCGGATGAAACCATAATGTTTCCCGGGCCAACCCCAAATGTAATCTCCCGTTCTCAAACCATCATCCACGAGATTCCCCTCTTCCCAGGCGATACCGATCCATTGAAAGGGCCTTTCTTTTCCAAGCCAGACAAACCGGGACTCTTTGTTACTTTTGATCATTTCCCAGCCCCAAGGAATTTTCAACCGCCAACTGAATTCTGTCGCAAGGGAATCTTCTAATTTTTTATTTCGGTCTGAGCCAAAAATGAACCGGCTTTGGCGGTCTACAAATTGATCAAAAAATTGTTTTCGAATAAAGTTCTTTTTGGATTCCACAGTGGACATCAATTGGTCTTCTGACTCCGCATTTATCACGATGAATAATTGTTTCCTGGCATTCACATCCTTTGCAAAAATGACTGGATCACCGGATTCCGTTTTTTGAAATTGATCAGGCGGTAGCATTTTTTTGACCAAATTATACCCCGTATTTGCTTTATCTCTTTCCACAGCCGCTACAATGACTTGGGATTGTGCTTTCAAATCATTATAGGTTTCCGGGCCGGAAAATTTTAAATAATAATAGGGTTCCGGCTCCGGTGTAAAAATTGTATCGGTAAATATGGATGTTAAATAATTACGAACAATCTGTTTATCAATGTCCGAACAAATGACGCGAATTTCATTATCTGCCCCCAGTGCTTCCCGTTTTGTCCCGCAATGGATTTGAAAAATTCCGAGGATCAAGATGGATAAAATTGTCGTTTTCCGATGAAAATGCATCTCTTAAATTACTTTTATTTTGATGGGAATGCCTACAGGCGAGAGACCCATTTAATATGAATTTTCCCCTCATCGAAGCCCTGTCCTTTCGCCAATGCATATTGCACCTTGATGAGGGTTCTTTCTGCTAATTGGGTAAATCCAATACCATAACCCACATCGTTATGTTCAAATAGATTCAAACGATCCGTTCCTGCATCCATAAACAAGGTTGTTTGAAATGAGGAGATCGGTTGAAAGGTCGCCTCCCAAGTCATGACTTGGAATTGAGGCGCTGAGAATTGTTGTTCTTTGAATCCGCGCAGAGTATTTGCTCCACCATAAATCATATATCTGGACTTCGGAATTTCCGTTTTAAATCCATAAATGCCTTTAGCTGTCCACCGGGCCATACTGTGAATATTTTGTGTCAATGGAATGTAATGATGGAGATCAAATTCTCCTTTCATGAATCCAGTTTCTTCCTGAAGGCCTGCATCTAAGGCAGCACTAAATTTTGTTCCCTTATTGGGGACAAAACGATGGTTTCGGGAATCTGCATTGGTTGAGAGCGAAAACGCCTTGAACCGGATTTTTTCATAGCCATTATTTTGTCCTTTTTCTGTGGGGTAAGTCTGTCCAGAGGTATAGCCCAAATTTAATTGATGGAGCAAAGGAACAAATAGGCGCAACATGGACTTAGTTTCAAGGACAGTATAGAAACCGCTAATAATTTCATGATGGTAGCGAAATTGGGTTCCAACTTCCCAGCCGAATGGATGGGGTTCCATCAACTCTATTTGAATTATCTGTGACAGGGAATCCGTGCGTATCCAGTATAAATCAAACATACCGGCAGTTTGAATTAAATTTTCAAGATGAAGATCAATTTCACCATTCAGATTCCAATTCTGGTGCTGCTTATTCATCCCGAATAGGCCGGAAAAATGGCTCTCAAATTCCGGTGAAAAATGGAGGCGTGCCCCTAAGCGGTCATCATCAATAAGTCCGAATTGAAATTGGGGTGCCTCTCGGAGAAAATAATACCGCTGCACCATTTTTTCCCCAATGCGACCAAATCCCCCACTAATGGGCACAGATCGTATTGGATTTGTAATTTGATCCATAACTGAGATTCGAATATCATCCATACCATATAATAATAATGTGTCCACAAATTTTTCATTATTGATTGCTGAATAGATGGATTGATCAGGATTTAAAGAGAAATTTTCCAGGCTATATTCTAAAGATAAGTTTAATTCATCTTTAATTTTTAAATGAAGAGAATCCGCCACAATTTTAGCATTTACAGATGGAATTTGGACTATTGTTTCCTGACCAAGTATTACGCAAAGCATCAGAAAGAATGTTATCTTAAAAATGTGCACGAATCTCTCCCTGGAAGGTGACAAAATTTTTATAGCGACTATCGTCAATCGTATTCAGCGTAAATATCATGGAAACAGAACGATTTAAAAAATATTGGAAACGTGTGTTAGATCGAAAACTAGACTTAACAGGATATCCATTTAAGGATTCCGGGGGTAAAATTTCACCATTCTTTTCATTGATTGTTTTGACCCAAATGATCCGGGTTTGGAATCTTCCTGTTTTTTTAAAAAAGTACCGGCCATTGAATAAATAACCAACAGCACGAGCAGAGAATGATTCACCTTGTTGGGTTCCGGAGTCAAAACCGCCCATGATGCCCACATCGAAATCCACTGAGGGATTCATCCTAACCTGGAATTGAGATTCATTCCACCAACCCTCCATATCCCTGTTTCTCAATTCAGAAATATTGGATTCGACTGATTTTGTCCGAAACTTGGTCAGTGTTTTTATTTGGCTAGTTTTTGAGACAGATTGATCAATTTCAATGCCTACGATATTTTTCTGTTCAAAATCATTTCCCCGTGGATCCAATCCATTCAAATCGTGTTGGTTTTCGACCCAGCCCAACACACGTCTTTTTCCAGCATGGAGAATTTCCAACCTGGAATCCAAGCGAGATCGGGATGTGGTGGAATCTGTCAATTCTGGTCGAAACAATTGTCTGAATTCGGACCCAACACCGCGATAATCCAAACGATGATGTCCTTGAATCAATACATTCGGGAATCCGGGCATTTTACCTAAATCAAGGGTGAACCGTTGAAACCCCTCCATAACGGTTGCAGGGTCACGCTTCCCTGTTGGGATGGCATAGGAAATATATGCACCATTGGGATCTGCCACATAAGTATTGAAAACCGAATCATAGCGGTACTGCCCCAAACCTGTTCCCACGGAATCATAAATGATAGCTCTTTCCTCTGAAAGAGATTCTTCACTTTTAGCCTGAATTTCCCATCGTAGCGGTTTATGGCGTTGATTGTAACCGAATGTTACCTTCGCCAAGGAATAATCATGGTTAGATAAACCAGACTCGAAGGATTTGAAACGTTTTTTAAATATAACATCTTGGGACCATCCTGATTGAGATCTTGATGTGAAATTCACAAAACCAATAAAATCCTCTGAAACTGGTTCCCAGGAGCTAATAAATGATTCATCTTTCCGAAGGTCAACGCCTGTTTCAATATTTTTATCGTTTTTTTGAAATCGGATGCCGCTGCCGATATTTTGAAAACGGCTAACATTTGTTTCCTCCTCCGTCAATCCTGTGATAAAAGGAGATAAATTCGACAGGTGAAATTGGATTCTGCCACGGGACCGTTTAAATGCTCCACTGGGTTTTTGAATTGACCTGTAATTCAAAAATGAATTAGCAAATTTGGAATGGGTAATCTGTTGATTTAAATAAAATCTTGAGCGGCTAATATTTTGATGATTGAGCCTTGCAATTTCAATGTTCGTATTCCCGTAGCTCGGTAGAATTAATTCTGAGTTTATCTTTGATTCCCGAACATCCTGATTCAAAGTAGAATCCAAGTTCCAAAACCGACGCTGTTGTACATCATTCTCCTGTCCTAAAGAAAAATAATCCGCACTACGGTTCCAATCTGATATTGAAACATTCAATAAACCCAAAACCCAATCCAGTGAATCAACATTGACTAAAAAACTGGTGGCTATCCCATCTGTACTTTTACCTAATGAACTAAAATTATTCTGATTCAACCGTGAACCAGTCAAATTGGAAGCAATTTTTAGATACTTTCCTAATTTTAACTCACCACCAACAAATCCAAAACCATGGGATTTTGGTGCATGAATCGTACGAAATGGACTGTATCTATCTGCGGTACTGTAATTGCTGGTTTTATCCCAATCCACAAATTCATAAAATATTCGTCCTTTATCGGAAATTTGCCGAACATAATTTCCAAGTTTATCATACTCAAATGTGACGGTATATCGAACGGTATCATGGAATATTTTATCCGGATCATATTTAAATACGCCCTCCTGTTGAATGTAGGCTCCATCTTCTTTTATTACGGCGGTATTGACTTGTATAGATTCGCCATCCAGAATTGTTAATGAATCCCGGATTTCCTGGCTCCAGTCACTTTCCTGAAATTGATCCACTTCCCGGAAAAAACCAAAATTCAGGGTTCCATTCTTTCCGAATTCTTTTTTCATGGAACCGCCGCTCATCCCTTTTTGGTATTCAAAATCTGAATACTCATATTCAATAAAAATATCAGAATCTGAATGAATCAGGATTTTGGGTGTGAATAGGATTTCACCCAAGGAATAATCAATGGTGTAATCATGGTTTTGGCCGCGAATACACTTCTTCCCATCCACCCAAACTTTTTCTGTTCCCGATAAAACAATAATATCAAGATTTCCGTTTTTACCCGTTAATTGGTATGGACCTTGATCTCCATCACGACCTTTCATCTCAATAGATTTAAAATTACCCTTTGAGTTGGCATAAACTGCGTTGCCACTCCAATCATTTACCTTAAAGTTATTTTTTAATCCAACCAGTTTTCTGTTAATATTTTGCTTGTTATGCAATTTAGTTTTAAAAAATATGTCCCCGGCATCCACCGTATAATTTGGATGCGTTACCGTAAGAAAAACCTGATCCAATTCTTCCAATTCTCTTGTTGTGCCTTCCGGTTGGATAGGTAAATCCTGATCGTTTAATACACCACTTACCATCAGGTTTTTTGTCAACTTCCCATTCAACTGCATTTGGAGTCCACCGGTGAAATCGGAGCCTCCCACAGGTGAAACAGTTAATTGACGATAAATATTTCCTGATGAAAAAAGATTGGATTCCTTATTGTAAGCAGAGGAAAATATTTTTTCCTGTCTGACTGGTGGCGATTGGTCCAAGCTTAAAGGAGGTAATGATTTCCACTTTGGTCCCACAGACAGCGGTAAACCATTCGTCAAATAATCATAGCGAATTATGAAGGGGGTTTGGATACTTGTATCAGGCAGCGTCACTATCCCCTCAATAGAGTCAACAGACTTCACTTGTACCGGTTTGTCATTCTTTAGGATCTTTACTGAAGATTCCAAAATAAAGGGATGTTTGAGTTGAATTTCATTCCCATCTTGAAATTGGAAAACAGTGTCCACAGCAGAAGAAACCTGTGGATAAACAGACCAAAAGAAAAATGTAAAAAGGCCGGTAGCCAGCCTGATGTTATTTAACATCAAGGACGAGGATGTGATCCTTCGATAATACAGCAATGGACCGGTTCATGGACACCATATCTTCGACGGGAAGACTGGCGCCGGGAATGGATACCCGTTCTTGGGATAAAACCGATATTCCATCGCCATTCTGGTTAAAAACAAACCAGTCATTCCGAACAGGGACCAGAAATGTTGCTCCATCAATTGTGGTGGGAAATGATGCTTGCTTTTGTCCATTTCGACTGAAAAAATGAATCATCCCTTTACAATCCAAAAGCGCCATATCACCATCCTGGTTGATATTCATTTTTTCCAGGCAAAATACAGAACTGAATTCCTTAGAAAAATTCACAAAAGGTGTCGATTCCAATTCACCTTTATCGAAAATAAAAATACTATTATAGGTCCGGGAATAAAGATAGAGCCTGCCCCAAGGATCTAGTGCAGCATTTTCCGGGAAAATACGCTGACTTAAGGCCACATTGTGGATGGGATTTAAGCGATAATCCAGATGAACTATCTCATTCTCCAATCGGTCCACTACCCGAATCCCTTGCGGCGAAATTCCCATCCAAACCAAATCGCCAAACCTGAAACTTTTTTGTCCAAAGCCACCTGATAAATGCACTTCACCAAATGGATCTAATTCAATCAATTCTCGCTTATGCTCATCCAGCAATAAAAAGCGATTCGCAATGGACCAACTCAGTTTGGTTGGTTTGATATCTAATAGGGTAATTTTTTCAGGAAAAGGGCGGAATTCAGCAATGGAAAGATTGATCTGTCCCGGGCACAGGCTTGTGGTGAAAAGTAAGATTAGAAATAATCTACGCAGGCTCCGGCTCCATTTTTGGTATCGGATTTAAGAGGAAATAGGTACCGATGACAATCATTATCACCGAAATGATCTGGGAACCTGAAAATATGTCCAATAAGTATTTTTCGTTGGTGCGGATAAATTCCACAGCAAATCGTTCCACACCTGCTAAGATTAAATACAGAAAAAATAAACTGCCAGTAACTTTCACTGCATTTCGCCGAGACCACAAAAAGAAAAATATGCCAATGCAGGTAATAGATTCATAAATCTGTGTGGGGTGAACATTGAGTAAACCGGGTTCAAAACCCGAAATATCAATCCAAGGATAATACAGGCCAAAAACATTGGATGTTGAAGGCGGCAGGCCATTAGGGAAAGCCATGGCCCAAGGCAAATCAGTGGGGATCCCATAATCGTCTCCTACTAGAAAACAACCGATTCTGCCAATGCCGTACCCTAAAATTAAAAGCGGGGCAACTATATCGGCAAAGACCAGCCATGGTAAATTGTTTTTTCGTAATACCAGGGTCACCGCCAAAGTCCCGCCCATGAGGCCGCCAAGAAAAACCAGGCCCGAACCACTGAAAATCATGCCAATTGGATCATCAAGCACTTGCCCCAAATTTTCCAGTAAATAATAAATCTTGGATCCCAAGACGCCGCCAACAGCAGCCCAAAAAACCATATCTGAAGCCAACTTTTCGTCATATCCCAACCGTTTCAGATCATGATTTAACAAAAAGTAGCAACTATAAAAAGCCACCACCAGCATAAAACCGAATGAATAAATCTTGACAGGGCCAATTTCGAATAAAACAGGAAACATTATATTTTTTCTCCACATCCCGGGCAGAATTTGTCGCCGGAATTCAATTTCAGTCCACAATGGGTACAGGTTAAAGAATTATTTTTACCATTCTGAAAAACCATCATAATGATTGCAGTAATGAGGGTTACAACTCCTAAAGCTGCCAAGGGTTCCCAGATATAAAGTTTGTGCCGCTTGATCTTTTTCATGGGTTGAACAGGACGACCCTCCTGCTGTGATAAAGTCATCAATTCAGCCAAGGTACTTCGGGTTGTCAGACCACGGGGATTTAAATAAGAAAAAGAAAAGATACGTTTTGATTTAGC
>CAXFCD010000071.1:0-5469 GCA_964001155.1 uncultured bacterium
GCAAACGATGATACCGGATTTGACACCGAACTCTTTTTCACCTTTTTTCAATCCTTCTTTGACAGACTCTACTGCCATATCCAGCGTCATTCCTTTTTGTTGATGAAGAATAGGTGAATACCGCACTTCCATATAGCGGACATTTTCTTCCGCAGCGTCTTCGATCAATTCATAAGCAAACCGTGTGAGAGATTCAGGCGTTTGCATGACAGACAAGGTAATGTCGAAACGTCCAAGGTAATCTTCCAAAGACCCTCGTTTTTCTCCAATCCGAAGATGGGAGGACAATTCATCCAAATCGAAGGAGGGAAGTTTTACACCATCTGCAAGCGCTACATCCAACACGGATTCAGGACGGAGACACCCATCCAAATGGCAGTGAAGTTCTACTTTGGGGAGTTTATGGAGGAGGTCTGTAGTAATAGCCGGCATCAGACAGCCAAAATTACTGCATCATGGCTTGTCCGTCACGGATTTATAAAGCCAACCCAAAACAGCTAAGAATCCTGCAATACCCAAAATTTGGAATCCAGGATAGGAGGGCCACCAATCTTTTGCGCCTGTGACGAAAATAGGGACAGCCACAAGAATGCCCATCAATGCTTCTCCTGTGATTAAGCCGGAAGCCATGAGAAGTCCACGTTTTTTCATCACATCGGTTGCGCCGGAAAGATCACTTAAATGAGAAATCATACCACCGATAAAAATTGGGACGGTCAATTCAATGGGAAGATAAATCCCAACAGCAACAGCCAAGATCGGAACGCGGAAATCAGAGCCGATCTTTTCTTGGCGAATATCAATGAGAATAATAATGATTCCAATTATGGCACCGATTCCAACCATGGTCCATGGAAGATTTCCGGTGAAAACACCATCAGCCACAGATCGCATCAGGGTCGCTTGTGGCGCAGACAATGTTGGTGAACCAATGATGTAGGCAGTGTGTAAAATATCCAAAACAAGTCCAAGTACGAGTGCGGCAGAAACGGTGCCAACCAGTTGCATCACTTGCTGTTTCCACGGTGTTGCGCCCACAATATGTCCGGTTTTGAGATCTTGAAGGTTATCACCGCCAATGGCTGCAGCACAACACACCACAGCACCAATCATAATGGCTGCCGGTGCGCCTACATCAGAATTTTCGCCTAAAAGCAATAGAAGGAGAAGTGATGAAAATAGAATCGTAGCGATGGTAACACCGGAAATGGGATTGTTAGATGAACCCACCATCCCCGCCATATAGGCTGCTACTGCTGAAAAGAGAAATCCGAAAACCATCATTACAACAGATAACAATGCGGCGATGGCTAAGTTGGACACAATTTCAAAATAAAGTAGAAACACTGGTATCAATAAAACTGCCAAGGCTATGCCAACATAATTGATTGGAAAATCACGTTCTTCCAAGGGTGTATCGCCATCTTGGTTTGATTGCTTCACCGCATCCAGGCTGGCTTTGATTCCTTCAACTAACGGTTTGAATAATTTTATGAGAGACCAAACACCACCTACCACCATGGACCCAACGCCAAGATATCGAATTTGGGAATTCCAAATAGTCCATGCGGCGGATATGGGATCACCTTCGAAACCGTAAATCGCGGAATAGATAGGAATAGCTATAGCCCAAGAAATAAGTCCGCCTGCTACAACTAGGATTCCGATATTTCGACCCACAATATATCCAACGGAAATCAGAGCAGGAGAGAGGTCTGTGCCAATACCAAAAATGGATCCGCCTACAACGGTTGCGCCTTCAACAGCAGCTTTCCACATGGATAGACCCTGTGAGCAAAGTTTCATAATACCGCCAACAAGTCCGGAAATGGCAATAGTCAAAAGTCCACCTGATTCATCCTTTTCTTCAGAAATTCGAGAATCTTCACCGGCTTTTAAGACAGCAGCTGTGGCAACACCTTCCGGATATTTTAATTTTGCTTTCACGATGAGCGCCCTGCGCAAGGGGACGGTAAATAGAACACCAATCACGCCACCAATGGCAGCAATTTTTGCAACTTCGAAATAATTGAATTCTGACCAAACACCCATAAGCACCAATGCAGGAATTGTAAAAATCACACCGGCCGCTAAAGATTCACCGGCAGATGCTGCCGTTTGGACAATATTATTTTCTAAAATATTTGAATTCCGAAATAATCGTAAAACGCCCATGGAAATGACAGCAGCAGGGATGGAAGCTGAAACGGTCATGCCTGCAAATAGGCCAAGGTAAGCATTAGCGCCTGCAAGAATCATAGATAGTAAAATACCTAAAACGATAGCTTTTGGGGTAATCTCTGGTAAGGGTCTTAACATTTATTCTCCGATAAATCAGCCGGAAAGGTAAGGCATTCGTTTTAGACTCTGCAAGGATGCAAGTTGTTGATTTATTTTAATCTTATTTCTTAGAGCACTTTGTGTTCTCTGTGTTTGAAAAAGAGTTGTAATATTCACCACGTCAGGGGTGCCGTTCTTGAACCAGATCGAACGGCTGAGAATAAACCCATTGACCTGATCTGGATAATGCCAGCGTAGGAAGACACCATGAATTTTAAAACCTGCCTTTTTTATTTCACCTTTTTTTCAACATTTCTTTTCGGACAAATAACCGGAACGGTCGTTGATCAATCAACAGGTAAACCCATTTCAGATGTAAATATCACATCAGGAAAAATTGGGACAGCCACCAACGAATCTGGAGAATTTTCATTGGATGTTCCTACGGGGACGGAATTGGAATTTTCTCATATTGCATATAAAACTTTTGTTCAATCTGCGGAAAATGGTATGTATATTGCTTTAACATCATTAGTAATCAAATCAGATGAGATTCTGGTTCGAGCCGGACTGACGGATGAATCACTCCAAAAAGTTGCAGCAAGTGTGACTATTTTTTCAGAAGAAAATATTCGTCATTCCAATGCTGATCATTTTCAAACATTAACAGATCAAATCCCAAATCTTAACTGGGCTGGGGGAACCAGTCGTCCACGATATTTCCAGATTCGAGGGATTGGAGAACGAAGCCATTATTTTGGTGAAGGTGCTCCCAATTTTTCTGTGGGATTTGTTTTAGACGATATGGACCTGAGTGGTTTAGGCATGTTGGGTCAACTTTTTGATTTGAACCAAATTGAAATCTTTAAAGGGCCCCAGTCTTCAGTTTATGGTTCTAATGCAATTGGGGGACTCATTTCACTTCGCTCAAATGATCCAACAGATGAACCGGAAATTGCAACGCAAGTAAGAGCCGGATCAGACAAACTAGTTGGAAGCAGTTATCTATTAAATATGAAATTGGTGGATGGACTATCCATGCGACTCATGAGTGATTATAATTATTCAGATGGATTTCGTGAAAATTTGACCCAAAATGTGACCAACACGAATAAAAGGGTAGAATCCTTTTCACGCCTAAAATTGAATTATACAGGGTTCAAAAAATTGAATCTTTTGACCACGATCATATATTCAGAAATGAAGAATGGATATGATGTTTGGGCACCGGACAATAATGAAAAATTCAAAACCTATTCAGATGCAAAAGGAGAAGATAGTCAGCTGACCTATGGATACTCTGTTAGAGGGCATTATCATATTTCAGATAATATTCAACTCATAAGCATCACATCTTTCACTGAAACGGATTTGGTTCACGCTTACGATGGTGATTGGGCAGACAGCGCTTATTGGCATGATAATCATGGGTTTGATCCTGCCGATGAAGGGTGGTCTTATTCTTTTTATGATAAGAACGAAAAAAATCGTGCCAATTTAACTCAGGAAATGAGAATATCTTTTGGATCTTTGATTTTAGGTGGCTTTTCTAAACATTTGAAAGAGCAGGATAATGCCGCTGGTTATCTTTTTGGTGGTGTTGCAACAGATGCCACAAGTCATTACAATTTCAAGGCTAAAGCAGGTTATTTACAATTTGGGACTGAACTCTCCCAATCATTGAAATTGAATGCAAATGTTAGATACGAGCAAAACCAATACGATTATACCGGAACCTCCCGTGGACTTAATGATAATTGGGAAAAAGTTGGTTTACCTTCCGTTACATTTAAAACCGATGAAAGCATGTTAGGGTATCGAATCTCTCTTCAATATTTATCTGATGAAAAGTCAAGTTTTTATGGAACAGCATCCCAAGGATATAAATCCGGTGGTGTAAATCAGCAGCCATACTTGGCAGATGAAAGCCGTCCTTATGATCCTGAATTTATCCAAAATTTTGAATTTGGGTTAAAACGGAAAACTGATTCTTACCGAACACAGTTGTCTGCTTTTTCATCTACTCGGAAAGATCAGCATGTCTCGGTTTCAAGCCAACAAGTGGAAGGAGATCCAAACAGTTTTCTTTTTTATATAAGCAATGCCGGTTCGGGGACCATTCAAGGTTCGGAGTGGGAACATATTCAAACCATCTCTCAATTTCTTTCATTTAATGCATCTCTGGGATATTTGAAAACATGGGTGGATAAGTTCACTTACCAATCTGCTGATGGTGATGCTTTTGGCGGTGACAGAGAGGCTGCAATGTCGCCAAAAGTAACAGGTTCTTTCGGCCTTCAGTATAAAAATGAAACAGGCTTATTTGCATCCATAACATTGAGTTATAAAGATGAATATTATTTCTCAGATAGCCATGACCAAAAATCCGAACCTTATTCTCTTCTCAATTTAAATGTTGGGAAATCATTCGGCAAAACAAATGTCTCTCTTTGGGTTCGAAATGCATTGGATGAGCGGTATGTCACACGTGGTTTTTATTTTGGGTTGATCCCGCCAAATTATCCGGACCAGCTTTGGAAAAGTTATGGTGATCCAAGACAGGTTGGACTCACTATCGATTATAATTTCTAAATTGTTGAATAAGCAATCATCCCTTGTCCTAAATAATAGGTTAAGAGGATGATTGCTTCTGCTGCCGGGAAGGAATTATTAAATTTATTCCAGCCCAACACACTATCAGAAATCATGAAAAGTGATGCGCCCATTGCACCATAAAAAGATGATTGTGTTTGAAAGGCATCCCATCTCCCGAAAGCTGTAACACCCATGACAGCAATGATAATGATATAAATAAGTACAGGAAATTTTAATTGACCTGCAGACGAATAAAGTTGAGTCACCATTTCCGTACTCAATATAAAAATCAAAACTATGGGCATATTTCGTAAAAATCCATGTTGCAGACAGGATTATGAACAGAATAAAATTTGGGAATTCCATCACTAAAAACTAATTCAATAATCCACCAATTTTCTTAATGAATTATAATCGACTTTTCGCATTTACTTTTTGGAAAGAAAAGACCTAATTTCGCGAGCTATTTTCGAATCGGAAACACATGTTTGGTCACATCACGGAACGGTTTGAATCCATTTTCCGAAATGTTCGGGGATTGGGCAAGATAACCGATAAAAATATTAATGACACCGTTCGGGAAGTCCGGCGGGC
>CAXFCD010000072.1:0-18955 GCA_964001155.1 uncultured bacterium
ACGAGTAGCGTGGTAAAAATGAGGATACAGCTTAGATATCCCATAGTTCTATCTCCTGTGACTGTCGGCAGTTTAAAAAAACCTCGGGGAAAAAGCCACAATTGGTTACAACTTATAAATGATTAAAAAAATAATTTCCAAAAAAATGTTCTTAACCCTGCGAATGAAAGTTCCGGGCAAGCACTTTTACGCTCACATGATGCCACAGTGGGGCAATGAGGCCCACAGATTCCGATACAATTTCACCATCATTCTATATGGAAATTCAACCAAATACTTGATAGAACACTAAAGCCTACCATAAAACATTTTTTTCCGACTTATTATCAGTAAGTTTAATTCCAAATGAAATACATTCTTACTTTCCTTTTGTTGGCTTTGTCGCTCCGCGGGCAGTGAGCCCTTTGAAGTAACCCTTCTTTGCCGGTCGGCAATTCAGACAGAGGCGTTGGATTATGGGCAGGACAAATTATGTTCGGCCTGGACAACGCTACCCAATATATTGACTGGTGGCACGAGGCGCTACCTGGTTCTGGTGAAGGATTCGACCACGAGGGCACCCTCACGTCCATTACCTCTACGCCCACATTCACCATCGGCCTTTCCAATTATTGGAATATGACTTTGGGGACAACCTTAGGGCAGCGAACCATGGCCTGGAACGGAGACACCACCACCATTCACCACCGCGATGAAGGAACCAGTACAGATTTTATTAATGCTGTCGGTGGTTACTTAGGCGATACAAAACTCATGTTTCGTTACCTCGTTTTCAATGATGGACAAGGGCCGGGAAAACGGCTTTTTGTGGGTGGGGGATTTATTTTACCCTCTAAAAACTCTTTGTCTTCCGATCCATTTTTCTTGAATGGGGAAGAAAAAACTGACCATCGCCATTTTGCATTGAGCGAAGGCGCTCAAAAAGGATGTTTCGAACTCCAGTTGTTTAAAAAGCAAATGACCAATCCTGTGTTTATGGGCGGTACATTTTATGTTGAAAAAGCTATGGGTGAAAACAAATACGGGTTTAAAGCATCAGATATTTTTGATTTGTCTTTAACAGCTTTTTCAAAAATGATTCCTGCAATTAATGGGTCATTAGGCGCCAATGTCATTACACGCCATACAACAAAAGCCTATTGGAATGGCATCGAAGCGCCTAATTCCAGAGCGACGCTAGTTACCGTTGGGTTTGGTGGATTGTGGAATTTGGGAATTGGTGGTGTGAGTTTAAATATTCAGAAACCATTTTTTATTGAGGGTGCTTTTTCCGGAATTGAAGGTGAGTTGGGTCAGCGTGTTGACGCATGGCAAGTGAGTTTAAGTTATCGGCGATTGCTAGATTATGTAATCCCTTGGCTGGATCCGCTGAAAGATATTTAAACTATCTTTAGAATCCACTTTAGTGGTTTCTAGTCTTAGTTTCTCTCACCAAAAAGGGCTGTGCCCAACCTAACCATGGTTGACCCTTCTTCCACGGCTATTTCATAATCACTGCTCATTCCCATAGAAAGTTCTCTCAATTTTGTCTGGTTGATCGATCGGTTGATTGCGTTTTTCAATTCTCGTAATTGAATGAAAGATTCTCTTATTTTTTCTTTGTCTTCTGTAAATGGTCCTACAGTCATCAATCCCTCAATCCGTATATTAGAAAATTCGAAACAGTTCATAATTTCATCTATTTGATTTGGTAAAAATCCATGTTTTTGGCTCTCGCTGCTAGTATTGATTTCCAACAGAACTGGCACCGTTTTTTCCAACTGCAATGCGGCATTGGAGATTTTCCGTGCCAATTTGACCGAATCCACAGAATCAATCGTATCAAACAAATCCAGGCACTTATTCACTTTGTTTGATTGAAGATGGCCAATAAAACGGCGGGTGAGATTGGGCATTGCTTCAAAGGAACCAAATTTTTGCGATGCTTCCTGGATGCGGTTTTCACCAATGGAACTCATGCCGGATTCATGGCAGTTTTCTATTAGGGAAAATGGATGGGTTTTTGTAACAGCTATAAGCTGAACGGGGTGGTCAAAGCCACCCCGTTTCTGTGCTGATTCAATTTTTGATTTAATTGAATCTATTTTTTCTTTTAGCGTCATGTTTCGCCATTTTGAGATGCGGAATCATCAAGGCTTAACTGTTTATCTTCAACCTTTTCTTCTTTTTTTGATGTGGCCTCATCTTCACTGATCACTCTTGTAATGGATGAGATACTTGCGCCTTCATCTAGTTTTACCAGTTTCACACCTTGAGTCACGCGGCCGATGGTGCGAATATCCGCCACGGGCTGGCGCATGAGCACGCCGGAGTCCGTGATGATAATCAAATCATCAGAATCCACAACTTCCATGATATTCACCATGTTTCCGGTTTTATCGGTGCAGCGCATAGTCATAACACCTTTCCCGCCACGGCTTTGAGTCCGGTACTGAATCACATCAGTCCGTTTTCCCATACCTTTTTCTGTGGCGACCAAAATGGTGCCTTCTCTTCGAACCACAAGCATTCCCACCACTCTATCTTTTTGAGAACCAAGGGTAATTCCTTTCACGCCCATGGTTTTCCGGCCACTGGGACGAATATTATTTTCGGAGAATCGAATGGATTTCCCTTCATAGGTTCCCAACAAAATATCGTGTTCACCATTGGTGATTCGAGCTTCAATGAGTTTATCACCTTCACGAATATCAATAGCATAAATGCCGCCTTTTCTTGGCTTGCCGTAAGCGGACAGAACTGTCTTTTTCACAATGCCGTTTTGGGTAGCCATAACGATATAATGGTCATCATCAAATTCTTTCACACTGACGAACGCTTCTACTTTTTCTCCCGGTTCACAGCCGATCAAATTCACTACAGCGCGCCCCCGGGCGGCACGACCGCCTTGGGGAATATCATACACTTTCAACCAATAACACTTTCCCTGGTCTGTGAAAAAGAGCATGTAGTTGTGTGTGTTGGCAATAAAGAGATGTTCTACAAAATCCTCTTCCTTGCTCATGGCGCCTTGCACACCGCGACCACCTCTTCGTTGTGTCCGATAGGTGTTCAGCGCTGTCCGCTTAATGTAGCCTTGATGGGTAATGGTCAGAACAACTTCCTCTTCGGCAATCATATCTTCCATTGAAAAATTGGAGTCTACAGGAATGATTTCTGTCCGTCGTTCATCGCCGTATTGATCCCGGATTTCCAGCAAGTCATTTTTAATAATATCCATGCGCTGGCTTCGGCTTTCCAGAATGCCTTTCAAATGGGCAATCAGTTTAATGATCTCTTTATATTCTTCAACAACCTTGTCCACTTCCAATCCTGTGAGTTTCTGCAGGCGCATATCCAGGATGGCCTGGGACTGAATCTCAGAAAGATTAAAATTATTCATGAGCCCTTCTTTGGCTTGGGCCGGATCTTTGCTGCCGCGGATGATAGTAATTACTTCATCAATATTGTCCAGGGCAATTTTCAGCCCTTCTAAAATATGAGCCCGGGCTTCAGCTTCTTTCAGATCAAATTCTGTGCGACGGACAACAATATCATGGCGGAAATCAATAAAGTGCTGCAACACCGTTTTCAAAGCCATGATCTTGGGTACACCATCCACCAATGCCAGCAGGATGATCCCAAATGTATCCTGGAGTTGGGTATGTTTGTAAAGCTGGTTTAAGATCACTTCCGGCACTGCATCACGCTTGGTTTCAATAACCACGCGAATCCCGTCTTTATCTGATTCATCCCGTAAATCGGTAATACCTACCACTTTTTTATCACGGACCAAATCAGCAATTTTTTCCACCAAATTGGCTTTATTCGTTTGGTAAGGTACCTCTGTGATTACAATGCTGTCTTTGCCGCTTTTGTTGGATTCAATATGAGCCCTGGCCCGCATTTTGATTTTTCCTCGGCCCGTTTCGTAAGCGTCCTTCAAGCCATCCATACCCATGATGAGCCCAGCTGTTGGAAAATCCGGCCCTTTGATATGGACCATTAATTCTTCAGTGGTAATATCACTATTATCAATGAGGGCAATAAGACCGTTAATAATTTCCCTTAAATTGTGGGGCGGAATTTTGGTGGCCATACCCACAGCAATTCCCTCGGAACCATTCACCAAAAGTGTTGGCACGTTGGATGGTAAAACAGATGGCTCTTTCAACGTTTCATCAAAATTGGGTTCCCAGTCTACCGTATCTTTTTCCAGATCTTTCAACATTTCGCTGGATAGTTTTGTCATGCGGGATTCTGTGTACCGCATGGCTGCTGCATTGTCCCCATCTATGGAGCCAAAGTTTCCTTGGCCATCCACTAATTCGTAGCGCATGGAAAAATCTTGGGCCATCCGCACGAGAGCATCGTAGACAGAACTGTCGCCATGGGGATGGTATTTACCCAGCACGTCACCCACAATCCTTGCGGATTTTTTATAAGGGCGGTTCCAACTTGAACCAAGTTCGCTCATGCCGTATAAAATTCTGCGGTGAACCGGCTTTAACCCATCCCGTACATCCGGCAGGGCCCGGGATACAATCACCGACATGGAGTAGTTTAGATAACTCTCCTTCATTTCATCCACAATATCCCGTGGTAATGTGTTGTCTCTATTAAAATCAACCATAAATAAATCCTAAGTTTTTAAACGTCAAGGTTGACGACAAATTTTGCATTTTTCTCAATGAATGTTCTCCGGGCTTCCACGTCACTTCCCATAAGGTTTTGAAATGTTTCCGCCGCTTCCCCGGCGCTTTCAACCGTGACTTGCATCAGGGTTCTTCTTTCCGGGTCCATGGTGGTTTCCCATAGTTGACCGGGGTTCATTTCCCCTAACCCCTTATACCTCTGGAGAGATACTTTGGTATTTTTGTTTTCTTTCTGCATCCGTTCAACCATCAGGTCTCGCTCATTGTCATCATAGGCATAGTATTCTTTTTTACCTTGGGCCAGCCGATACAAAGGCGGCAGGGCGAGATACAGATATCCGCCATCGATTATTTCTTTCATCTTTCTATAAAAAAAGGTGAGCAACAAAGTTCGAATATGTGATCCATCAACGTCTGCGTCTGTCATGATAATAATTTTGTGATAACGGAGATTGTCAATATTGAAATCACCGGCTGATTTTTCACCCATATCATCATTCGACCCACCAAACCCGGTGCCCAACGCGGTAATAATTGATTGTACTTCATTGTTAGAAAGGAGTTTGTCCACTCGTGCTTTTTCAGAATTAATCACTTTTCCGCGTAGGGGTAGAATCGCCTGTGTTCTTCTGTCTCGGCCTTGCTTAGCGGAGCCACCTGCAGAATCACCCTCAACTAAGTACAATTCACAAAAGGCAGGGTCCCTGTTGGAGCAATCCGCTAATTTTCCCGGTAGTGAAGATCCACCCAGGGCACTTTTCCGTCGAATTAGCTCCCGGGCTTTTCGGGCAGCGCTTCTGCTCCGGGCTGCCAAGAGTGCTTTTTCTATGACGCGCCGGCCGATGGATGGGTTCTGCTCAAGAAAGTCAAGAATGCCCTCATAGACAACCTTGTCCACAATCCCTTTTACATTGCCGTTGCCCAGCTTCGTTTTTGTTTGCCCTTCGAATTGGGGTTCAGCCACTTTAATGCTGATGATAGCGGTGAGCCCCTCCCGGAAATCTTCTCCCGAAAGTGTAATTTTTTCATTCTTTTTCGCTTTAACCAGATTGTTTTTCGTGGCGTGATTATTCATAGCCCGAGTCAGAGCTGAGCGAAAACCCGATAGATGTGTTCCACCCTCAATGGTATTAATATTGTTCACAAAGGTTAGGATATTATCGTTGTACGTGTTGCTGTAGCGCAGGGCCACTTCTACAGGAACTTCTCCTTCCTCTTTGCTGACTGTAATAATTTTATTATGGATCGGATGATTATGTGCGTCGAGATATTTTACAAAATCACTCAGTCCGCCCTTGAATTTGAATGAATCTGATTCACCGTCTTCTGTCCGCTCATCTCTAAGAACAATTTCCAAGCCGCTGTTTAAATAAGCTAACTCACGAAGCCGTTCGGCAATAATATCGTATTCAAATTGAATAGTTTTAAAAATAGTAGCATCAGGATAAAAACAAACTTTGGTACCTGTTTTTTTGGCAGTACCCGTAACTTTCAATTTATTCTGGGGTTCGCCGATTTTATAATCCTGGCGATGAACCTTGCTGTCCCGCTTTACCTCTACCCACATCCACTCAGACAAAGCATTTACCACAGACACGCCCACACCGTGGAGCCCTCCGGAAACTTTATAAGATCCCTTGTCAAATTTCCCACCGGCGTGGAGAACGGTCATGACCACTTCCACTGCAGGTTTTTTTTCTTCTTTGTGGATGTCCACGGGAATCCCGCGGCCATTGTCTTCTACTGTAACAGACCCGTCGGGGTTAAAGGTAACAGTCACTTTGGTACAATAGCCTGCTAAGGCCTCATCAATGGAATTGTCCACCACTTCATAAACAAGGTGGTGCAGCCCGCGTTTACCCACATCGCCTATATACATGGCCGGGCGCTTGCGAACAGCCTCAAGGCCCTCTAAAACTTTAATACTTTCTGCACTGTATTGCTTGGTTGGTGCTTGTGCTTCTGCGCTCATATGAATCGAATATCCTTAATCACTTTTTTATTTAATTTTTTATTCAGGTTTTTAATAATCTGCTTCTTTTGGAACTGGAGCTCCTGCCGCCAAACCGGTGTTTCTGTTTTCACGGTCATGACGCCGTGCTCAACAACGATGGGTTCAGTGTTTTTAGATACATTATCACCCACAACTTCCCGCCATACGTCCATAGCATTCTGCTGGGCCACGCCTTTTTCAAGTCCCGCTGTTTTTAAAAACTTTTTTAAGGGTCCGCCTATGTGCTGCATGACCGCTCCAAATGATACGTTTTATTTTGCTTCACACCATCTAAAAGGCCGCTTTGTTCTACGTTCAAAATATCTGTGGTGGTTACAATGGTTTGTACTTGCTCGCCTGTTTCCGTTTCCAGGTTTTGGAGCAAGCTCACAATTTTTTTGCTTCTCTCTAAATCCAATTTGGCAAAAAGGTCGTCTAACAAAAGTGTGGGGTTGTGTCCGGTTTTTTCCCGGATAAAAGTCATTTCCGCCAACTTCAATAAAACCAATGATAATTTATGTTCTCCTTGAGACCCAAAATTCCGCAAGTCGCCACCGGCCCAAGATAATTTAAAATCATCCCGGTGAGGGCCAATGGTTGTCCGGCCCAGAGCCAAATCTCTATTCAGCGAATCTTGCAATTTCTTTTGATAGAATTCTTGTGTAGGCGTTTGGTTTAAATAAGTTAATTCAAATTGAATATCTGGGTCATACCGCTCAACGATATTGTTTAAATATGTTTTAAACTCATTCAAAAATTGGGATCGCAACCTCCATAATTCTGCGCCCTTTATCACCAGTTGTTCATCCCAGGTTTGGAGGTCTGTTATGGGTTGGTGTTTTTCCCTCACAGCAGTAAGAGCAGCATTGCGTTGTTTTAAAATGCGGCTGTAAGTCTGTAAACAATCCACATATGATTTGGATACAACGGAAAACATTTTATCAAAAAACCGCCGCCGTTCCGCCGGGGCTCCCTTGGTCACCGATTGTTCTTCCGGTGATAATACAACTACATTATTGCGGCCAATCAATTCTTTTCGACCGGATAAAACTTTACCGTTCAGTTTTAATTTCTGGCCATTAGATTGTGTCACTTGCACAGCCACATCATCTTGTTGACCGTTGGCAGAAAATTCACCACGGGCCACCAGGGCATCTTGGGATGTTTTGATCAAATCCCGCTGTTTGTGGGTCCGAAAACTCCGTCCAAAAGACAAGGTATGAATTGCTTCCAAAACAGCGGTTTTCCCGGAGCCGTTTTCGCCCCAAATCACTGTAAGCCCCTGGATAAAATCAAATTCTTTTTGATCATGATTTCGAAAAGAAACCAACCGAAGATGTTGAATGGCCATCCGCTGAAATCAACCGGTGTGTTAATCATTCAATCGAATGGGCATCAGAAGCATTAAGCTGTCAATATGGTCTTCCGTTGATTCTGAGCTGAACAGGGCCGCGCTGATGGATGTGCTGAATTCAACCATGACCTTCTCTCCCGAAACATGGGTCACCACATCCTTTAAATATTCCGCATTGTAACCGATGGTAAATGTCTCGCCTTCAAACTCTGCGGGAATTCTCTCCTGTGCTTTGGATGATTTTTCCGGATCTTCGGTGGTAATATTGCAGGATGTGGTATCCAAATTCAAAACAACTTGGTGGGTGGATTTATTGGAGAAAATTGACACTCGGCGTATGGCGCCCAAAAATAAATCTTTGTCCGCTTTTAAGGTTTTGTCATTTTCTTTAGGAATGACACTTTCATAGTCCGGGAACCGTTCATCAATGATGCGGGTTAGGACCAGATCATTGCCCATTTTGGCTGTGAGGTGATTTTCCCCAATGAGGAGTTCCACATCATTGCCGGAGATTTGGGCGGACATAAAAGAAAGGAATTTCCGCGGTACAATCATATCACCTGAAAAACCATTGGCGTCAAAATCTTTCCGGCTGTATTTCACCAAACGGCTGCCATCGGTAGACACCGCCGTAATCCCGTTGGCACCAAAGCGGAATAACACACCGGTGAGGGCCGGTTTCAATTCATCTCGGCTCACGGCAAACGATGTGGCATCAATGATATTTTTTAATAAATCACCGGCAACGCCTATGGATTGAGATCCGGAAGTATCCGGCACTGCGGGGAATTCATCGGCGGGCTTGGCCATGAGATCATACTCACCTGTATCGGTGGTAATGGCTGCCCGGTCTTTCTCATCTACGGATAGGGTAACTCTTGTTTCCGGGAGCTCATTGGTAATGTCCAACAATGTTTTTAGGGGTAGGGCCGTTGCGCCGGCTTGCTCCAGGCTCACGGGAATATCGGCTTGTATCGTGAGCTCTAAATCCGTGGCGCGTAGGGTGGTTTTTTCCTCGCTAGATTCGATGAGGACACAACCCAAAATCGGGAGCGTGGACCGAGTGGGTGTAGCCTTAGACAATTTTTGTAAAGCGTGTTGTAGTTCGGTTTTGGATGTGGAAAATTTCATTGAAATCCTGTCTAAAATAACGATATGTAATGAAATGCTTTTTACAAGGGTAAAATAACCTGAGAAACTACCAAAATTGGCGTTTTTTTGGAATAGGTTTTTCGGGTTGTTTTATGGATTCAAGTTCTATGCATTCGCGTCCTTATATATCTAAGAACACGACCGCACTTTAACACGTAAACACTTATAAGTCTATTTCTTTTTCACCACTACAATTGTAATGTCATCTTGAGGTGGGCCGCCACCAAGCCAACTGTCTCCCAAATCAAGCAAGTTGTTTTTAATCGTTTCCACATCTTCATTCTTATTGTTTCGAATGCAGTCCATAACAGATTCATATCCCAAAATTTCACCATATTTGTTTTCTGCTTCCGGTAATCCATCTGAAAGAAAAACCAGCGTATCCCCAGATTCAAACGAAATGTTTTCTTGGGAATAACTTTCATTTTTCATGCTCCCCAATGGAAGGCCTACGTGTAAAATTTCATTAACATGTCCCGTAGATGTGTTACAATGATATGCGGGAGGCATTCCTCCAGATGTGAATTGAACACCACTGGGTTGAAAACAAGCCATGTTAAGCGCCATCTTATTTCGACCAATGTTAATATTGCAAATAGTTTTATTTAATCGGGTTAAGAGCTCTGCCGGTGAGAGAGCAGATACCGTTTCAAGGGCAGATTTTGTAACAGAAACCACCATACCGGCTGTCATACCGTGACCGGTGGCATCACCCGTAACCACAAATAACGAACCATCGTCTTGTTGAAAAAAATCGTAATAATCACCCCCAACTTCTGTAGCTGTTTTTAAAGCTGCGGCGATTTCAAAATTGGTATGGTTCGGGACCGATTTTGGTAACATGTCTAATTGAAATTGTCGCGCCATTTCCAACTCTTCAGATTTTCTATTTTCCTCGATGGCCTTTGCATTCGCTTCATCTCTTCGGCGAACAAGCACATACACCGCCAAACCAAACATAACAGCATAAGATGTATAAGCCCACCAAGTTGCCCAGGGTGGTGGGGACACAAAAACAGAAATAGACGCACCTTCTTCATTCCACACCCCATCATTATTGGAGCCTTTCACCTTAAAAACATAATCACCTGGAGGTAGACTTGTATAGCTGGCAAAACGCCGGCTACCTGCGTTTATCCAGTCTAGGTCGTAGCCTTCCATTTTATAAGCATAGGTGTTTTTTTCTGTTCGTGTATAGTTCAAGCCTGTGAAATCAAAAGACACTCCCCTGTCTTTGTATGTGACATTTAGCGAATTGGGGTTTTGAGAATTCAGGCCTAAAATTTCAGGAATACCGTCTTTTTTCACTGATGTGATGGCAACTGATGGTGGAGTGGGATTTTTGGTAATTTTTTCAGGCTTGAAATACGTGACGCCATTCCCGCCACCAAAATACACAGTCCCATCTGATGCAATAAAGGCTGAATTATTATGAAACTCATTGCTCTGTAGACCATCCTGAGCGAAATAGTTTTCATAGGTTTCTTGAATAGGGTTAAACCTGCACAAACCCCCTTTGGTGCTAATCCAAAAATAACCATCTTTGTCTTCCGCGATTCCGGTAATCACATTGTTGGGTAGGCCACCTTCTTCTTTATAGTATCGTTTAAATGTGCCTTTATGATAATTGTGTTTGTTTAAGCCGCTCAATGTGCCCACCCATACTGTGCCCCTACTGTCCACCATAATGTTTTTAACTGCGCCACTGCTTATAGATGTTGGGTCATTGGGGTTGTGGGTGTAGTGGGTTGTTTCCCCGGTTTCAAAATTAATTTTATAAAGTCCACTGGCGCCAATCCACAAGTTTCCATCCTGGTCTTCTTTAATAGTTCGGGGGCTCATGGCGAATACTTTTTGCGCAACATGTTTTATCTTTTTTAATAAAGATTTGTCTGGGTAAGCAATACTATCCAAATTAGATCCTGCTCCAACAAAATATTCCACATTGGGTAATTTAGCCTCTACTGTATTTTCACCAACAATCCACAATAGACCTCGGTTGTCTAAATATAAATCATAGTAGTCATTTGACGATACTAAACCACCTAAATTGCTTGTTTCTTGATTCGGGTGGCGGTATGTGTTTTTTTTGGTGACAATATTATAAGATACAAGGTTTTTTAAGTGACAATTCGGACAAGCGCCGCCGGCATATATATTATTTCCATCGACCACCAACCCTTGGAATCGGTTTTTCCCATCGGGGTTTATCGTATTTGCCATATTTTGAAGTGCACCTGTTTTAGGATCGAATTTTTCTATTGAACTTTGTGTAGTAATCCAAATGGTGCCGTCTTTGGTTTCATTAAAGTTCGTTACGTTGGGGTCAGAAAGGGCGTTGGTCGTATTGGGTGCATAGGGGATATGGCTAAATTTTTCATAGTTGGGGTCATAAATACTTATTCCTTTATTTTCGGTCCCCACCCACATGGCACCTGCTTTATCTTTTGTCAAAACATTAATATTATCATCTATAAGCGATTTTGGATCATTGGGACTATTGTGAAACAGTTCAATGTTTTTTGTTTTAATATCAAAAACACCAATGCCGCCACTGACTTGCCTTGTCCAAATTTCTTGTTCGTTTAAAAATTCAAGATGACTGGGGTTGCTCATATTTGTATCTACGTGGGTTAGATAATATCTAAACTTCCCCGTTGGAATATTAAAGCGGTGAACCCCAAAAGGTGAAGACAGCCAATAAAAATCGGGGTTATAGGGGTCCTGTATCACTTTGCGAAATACACTATAATTCGAATTCTTATCCCAGCCCGACATTTCAGCTTTGTATTTACCAACAACGCCAGAGTCTGGATTAAATCGAACAAGTCCCTCTCCCTGGGTTGCAAACCAAAGATCGCCTGATTTATCTACTTCAAAGTCTTGAATAAAATAATGAACATCATTTTCGTCTAATTCTTTTGATAAATCGATTTGTTGATTGAATCCGGACAAATCATAAATATTGATACCCCAAAGGTCCGGGTTTTTCGGAGGAAATTTTTCCCATTTGTTGTGTCCGTGTCCACCATCTGAGATAAAATGTATTTTATATGTCCCCGGAGAAAGGGTTAATGTGTCTATGCGAATACGGTTTGATAAATCTCCACCATCGTGTGCAGATGTTTTGCTATTTTTAATAAACTGCGACCATAGTTGGTCACCATGATTATTTTTTAAAACACCCACATCTACACCAAAAAAATCTCCACCAAACCTTTGTCTAAATATTTCCCCACTCCCCACCACCATTATTTTTTTAGGATTATTTAAAGTGAAGGACAGGGTTGAGTCAATACCATCACCCGGTGTTTTGATGCCTGCAATCAGGGCATTGCTTTTTTCCAGTGTGTTTATTTGATTGTAGAGTGTTTCTTTATAAGTGGAGTCTGATAAATAATAATATTGGCGCTCATTTGTTTCGGGATTCATTAATGCAACCCAACCCCAATTGCCACATATGATATTTCCGTTAATATCTTCTCTAATTTTTGAAACAGGGCGTTGGATGATATTATTTGGGATTTTAAAAACTGGGATTCGTATAAATTTTTCTGTTTCGGGGTTTAGCTTATTTAGGGTACCGCTGGATGTGCCTACCCAAATGTTGCCCTTACTATCTTCAAAAATACCGCCGGCTTGACCTTCTGAAATTGTGGTGGAGTCGTGATAAAGATATTGGTAGTGTTTGATATCATACCCATCGTATTTATCCAATCCATTATCGGTTGAAATCCAAATGATACCCTTACTATCTTGGAATATGTCGTGAATAGTGCTTTCGGATAGTCCGTCCTTATCCACGGTGATGTGGCGGAAATTTATTTTGTTACCGGTTGCGTAAAGAATTGAAAAAATGAGTGTGAGCTTGATAATATTTTTCATAGGGTTGCCTTCTACAAGCGGGAAAAGTACGGTGGTTCGTTCTTTTTTTTCAAGCTTTCTAAGTGTTCGGGTGTTAGGATAGTGTTTAGGTATTCATGTGCCCGAGAACAACCTAACACATTGACACATTAACACGTAAAACGTAAAACGTAAAACGTGAAACGTAAACACTTATAAGTCTATTTCTTTTTCACTACTACAATTGTAATGTCATCTTGAGGTGGGCCACCGCCGAGCCAGCTGTCACCCAAATCCAATAATGAATTTTTCATGGTTTCTACATCTTCGTTTTTGTTGTTGCTGATGCAGTCCATGACAGCCTCATAACCCAACATGTCCCCATTGGCGTTTTCCGCTTCCGGTAATCCGTCCGAAAGAAACACCAGTGTATCTCCCGATTTAAAGGCGCGTTCCTCTTGAGTGTAATGTTCGCCTTGGATGCTCCCCAGAGGTAATCCAACTTGTAGAACCTCCTTCACTTGGCCGCTGGATGATATACAATGGTACGCTGGTGGCATTCCTGCAGAGGTAAACTGTACTTGTCCATCTTGAAAATAGGACACATTCAGCGCCATACGGTTGTAGCCCAACTCAATATTTTTAATGACCCGATTCAATCGATTGGTGATCTGATCCGTGGGAATGGCGGGGATCCCATACAAGCCCGCCTTGGTAATGCTCACCATCATCCCGGCCGTCATGCCGTGGCCTGTTGCATCACCGCACACCACATAAAGAGACCCATCATTTTGTTGGAAAAAATCGTAATAATCGCCACCAACTTCTGTGGATGTTTTAATGACTGCTGTAATATCGTACAATGGCGTGTCGGGCATCTTCTTCGGCAGCATATCTTCCTGGAATTGCCGAGCCAGTTCCAATTCTTCTGATTTTCTATTTTCTTCCATTTCTCGCACATGGGCTTTTTCTCTGTAAACCACAAATGCATAAATACCCAAACCCAATAAGATCACATAAGTGGTGTAGGCCCACCACGTGGCCCAAGGCGGTGGATACACTTTTAAAGAAACAGCTGTACCTTCTTCGTTCCAAATGCCATCATTGTTGGACCCCTTCACTTTAAACGTATAGTCACCCGGCGGCAAATTGGTGTAGCTGGCAAAGCGTCTGTCTTGTGCAGAAATCCATTCCGGGTCATAGCCATCCATTTTATAAGCATAGCGATTTTTTTCTGTCCGTGTAAAGTTGAGCCCTGTAAAATCAAAAGAAACACCCCTGTCTTTGTAGGTGATATTCACCTGGTCCGGTGTGGGTGTATTGAGTCCCAATATTTCAGGAATGCCATCTTTTTTCACCGAAGTAATAGCAATGGATGGCGGTGTGGGATTCTTGTCGATTTTTTCAGGTTTGAAATACGTAACACCGTTTCCACCGCCAAAATACACAGTACCATCTGAAGCAAGAAAAGCAGCATCTGTGAGAAATTCATTGCTCTGGAGTCCATCTTGGGCATAATAACTCTCGAATGTTTCCTTGATGGGATTAAACCGGCACATGCCACCCTTGGTACTAATCCAGAAATAACCTTCATCGTCTTCAATGATGCCTGTAACCACACTATTCGGCAGGCCGCCTTCCTTTTTATAATATCGTTTAAATTTTTCTGAATTGTGATTGAATTTGCACATACCACCGCCCCAAGTCCCGACCCATAGATCTCCTCGGCTGTCAATAAGCATCGTGACAATCATTGCGTTGCTAAGGGATTCTGGGTCATTTGGATCATTAGAAAAATACTTCGTTTCCCCGGACTCTACGTTTATTTTAAACAAGCCGGTTCCACCAAGCCATAGGGTACCTTTTTTGTCCTCCCTGATTGTTCTTGTGCTATATCCAAACACCTTAGTGGTGACGTGTTTTATTTTTTTTAGAAGTTCTTTGTCTTGGTAAGAAATTTTATCCAGACTGGTTTCGTTGGAAATAAATATTTCAGTTCCTGGCACCATTCCCGCCAAACGATTGTTCCCTCCGGCCACCCATATAATACCGCGACTATCTTTAAATAGGTCCTGTGAAAAACCCAAATTCTTCGCAAGAGAACCTTCTTTTTTGGGGTCGTGAATGTATTTTACATTTTCACCGGTTTTGTGGTTGTGTCTTACTATGACTGCGCCTACGCCTTGTTCTGCTGTGCCAACATAAAGGTTTTTCCCATCTACAACCATGCCGTTGAAATTGCCACCAGCATCTCGGCTTATGGCTTTGTTCATGTTCACCAGGTTGCCGGTTTTTGGATCAAATTTTTCTAGAGCGCCCATTGTGCCTATCCAAACAGATCCGTCTTTTGTTTCTTCAAAGTCAACCACGTTGGGGTTTGAAAGTGCGTTTTTTGTATTGGCAGCATGGCGAATATGGCCAAATTTTTCAAAATAAGGATCATAAACACTAATTCCCTTTGTGGCCGTTCCAACCCAGATGGCCCCAGCGTTGTCTTTTAATAAAAAACTAACACCGTCTGCTGTTAGTGATTTTTGGTCGTCTGGATTATTTTTTAAATGGGACACGTGACCTGTTTTAATATTTACTCGGGCAATGCCACCGAGATTAAGAGACACCCAAATTTCGTCTTCGTTTAAAAACTCCAGCTCATCGGGGTTGTTTTTTTCTAAATCTTTAGATCCACCAGGGTCTGTTGAATAATATTTAAATTTTCCCGTCATAGTGTTGAAGCGGTGAAGACCCCTTGGTGATGTCATCCACAAATAATCATCATTATATGGGTCTTTAATCATTTTCCGTAAAAAACTTGCATCGGGTTTTTCTTTAGAGCCAGAATTGTTTGCTTTATAGTTTTTAATTATTCCGGAGTCTGGATGAAACACCACTAGGCCATTACCTCCTGTTGTAAGCCAAAGAGTACCATCACTGTTTGTTTCAAAATCGTTTACCCATGTTGTAAGGTCTTTGTCGTTTATTGATTTTGAAAAATCTATAGGGTGGTCTTCTTGAGAAATATCATATATATTAATACCCCAAAGATGAGGGTGGTCTGGTGGTCTCATTGCCCATCGGCCAAAACTGTGAACAGCATCAGACATATATCGAAGTTTGTATGTCCCTGGTGATAGTTCTATTTCATTGGCTTTTATTCTCTGTGAATAACTCCCCCCAGCGTGTGCAGCTTTTTTGTCGTTTCTTACCCACAGAGACCAAATTGTTTCTCCTTTGTCATTCATAAGCGCACCATAATCATAGGGGTTCCCCATTCCGCTATCGGAATTGTATTCCATTTCTCCAGCGCTGACTATTAATACTTTTTTGGATGCTGAAAGTATAAATGTCTGTGTTGAGTCCACAGAGTTTCCCGGTGTTTTAATGCCCGAAATCAGGGCTCCGTTTTTTTCCAGAGCGCCCACCTTATTATAAAACACATGAGTGTAGACAGAGTCTTTGGCATAAAAATACTTTCTCTCGTTTGTGTTTGTGTTTATGCGCGTTAGGGAGCCGTCCAAGCACCAAATGTTCCCCTGTTCGTCTTCTCTTATTACTCCTAAGCTGCTACCTAGCTGTGCGTCTTGTATTTGATAAACCGGAAATTTGGTGAACTTTTCTGTCTCTGGGTTGAGGCGGTTGATGTTTCCGTCTACGGTGCTGACCCAAATATTGCCCTTTTTATCTTCATAAATTGCGCTGCCTTGACCCTGGCTGATTGATGTGGTGTCGTCGTTCAGGTGTTGGTATTGTTTAATTCCATAGCCGTCGTATTTATCCAGTCCATTATCGGTGGTAATCCAAACAAAACCTTTGCTGTCCTGAAAAATATTGTGTACTGAACTTTCGGACAGTCCGTCCTTATCCACGGTGATGTGGCGAAAATTGATTTTGTCGCTGGTTGCGAAAAGGATGGAAAAAATGAGTGTGAGCTTGATAATGTTTTTCATGGGATAACCTTTTTACCTATGGGAAAGGTACGGTGGTTCGTTCTTTTTTTTCAAGGTTTCTAAGTTTGGGTTCTGGGTGTTCATGTGTTAAAGTGTTCGGATGTACATGAAAACACGAACACTTCAAAATTAATCTTCCCGCTTCTTAAAGGACCATGTGAACTCAAAATTAGCGACAGTTTCGCCAGCCTTGTTTAAACCAACAGCAGCTCCGGTGGCAGTTTGGGGTTCGTTTTTTTTTACAGCTTTGTCAGCAGCAGCATTAAACGCATTCCAATCTTCACAGGTGAAGGTGGACACATCTGTAGCTTTTTTCAAAAATTCTGCTCTGGTAGACACTAAAATCACTGAAACGCTTTCTTCTTTCCCTAAGGTTGCCAGCAACGCATAGACGCCCGTGGCTAACTCTGCAGCCATCCCCAGCACAGCCCAATAGGTGGATCGAAATGGGTTTTTATTCAGCCATTTATATTTTACGCGGGTGACACATTTTTCTTCATTGAGCTCAATAATTCTAAATCCGGTGAAAACAGATAAAGGCAATTTTCCCAAACCATAGAGCTTGAACAAAAACCAATTGGTCGTTTTTTTGCAGAATTTTATCTGGGCTGGGTTCATTCTATAAGTGTTTAAGTTTTAGAGTGTTCACGTGTTAAGGCTTTCTTGGGTACACAAACACGCGAATACATATAATTATTCTTTCCCATTGGTGACGCGGAAAATGTCTACTTTGTTTTCCTTTCCCTTCACTCTGATTGGATCCAGTTTGTCATAAGTAAAATTCTTTTTCGATTCTTTCCACACGCTGGAAGAAACAAGGATTTCTCCTGGGCCTGCTGCAGAACATAACCTTGCGCCCAGGTTCACTGTGTCACCGATCACAGTATAATCCATCATGTCCCGAGAGCCGATATTTCCAGACACCACTGCGCCGCGGTTGATGCCCATGCCCACAAGGATTGGATTCTCTTTTCGCTTTTTTCGCTCTTTATTAAATTCTTCAATTCTTTCCTGCATTTCAATGGCGGTTGTTATAGCGCGCGCAGTATCATCCTTTGCCGCAATGGGAGCACCGTAAACAATCATGAGTTCGTCACCGATAATTTTATCAAGTGTACCGTTGTGTTTAAAAACGATGTCAATCATGTCAGAAAAATATTCATTCAACGTGCCCACAACATCTTCCGGTTTCATTTTTTCAGACATATTTGTAAACCCGCGGATATCGGTGAACAATATGGTTACTTCTCTTTTTTCTCCACCCAAGTTCAATTTTGCATCATCATCCAATAATTCATCCACCACCTGCTTGGACACATAGCGCTTGAAGGTGTTTTTCACTTTGCTCACATCGGTGATATCTTCAATGGCAACCACCAATCCCTGCACATTCCCTTCCGGGTCCAGCCTGGGTGCCGCTGATACATTCACTACTGCTTCTTCCGACACCGTTAAAAAGGGCATGTTGATCTCGGAATGGGTGGTGTTTTCCAATTCTGCCATTTGGATGAGCTCAATAATTTCCATATCCTTTTCTAATAAATACATATAATGGTTCCCTATGGTATCATCCATTTTCATTTTCAGGATATTTAAACCGGCTTGGTTGATAGAGTCCACTTCGCCTAACGGGTCAAGCGTAATGACGCCGGTGGCGATGGATCCCAAAATGCTTTCGTTGAATTGTTTGGCTTCGGTAATGTCTTTGAACAGCCGAGCATTGTCCAGTGCCACAGCGCCTTGGTTACAAAGGGCGGAAAGAAGATCCAGGTCTGTTTGATTGAATTCCTCCACGCCATGGCGCGTTTCCTTATTACAAAGCATCATATAGCCCAGGATATTGTCCTTGGCCTGAAGCGGTGCCAATATGATATGGTCTTCCTCCAATTTTTTCTGAAGGGAAGTGTTATCTTTCGGGGTTAGGATGAGACCAGATTTAGATTCGGCAATTTGTTTAAATACACCGAGTTTTTTGGATATCAGGGCCGATGTTTCGCCCCAGTTAAATTCAGTGTTTGTTTCCAAAATGGGGCTG
>CAXFCD010000073.1:0-4134 GCA_964001155.1 uncultured bacterium
AAAATGTGGCTGTTACCAATGAAATGATCGCCCAGTTGGATGGTGTTTTGAAAGAAACCACAGATGAAACAGAATTACAAGAATTGGCAGATGCAGGGAAACCCAAAGAAGAAGAAAAACCTGTGGATGAACCAAAGGAAGATGATGGAACAAAAACTGTTTCAGAACTTTTTGGTGAAACAGATACTGAGCCTGGTGATCTTACTGATGATGCTTCAACTGATATTTTTACCGAAGCGCCCTTTTCAGGGTTTATCACATCCCTTGGGAATGACTTGGGTGTTCAAGAAAAAAATGTATACGCTCTGAAAAAATTATTGGACAAACCAGAAGTCCAGTCCAAACTGAAAAGCGCCAATGGTCAATTTCTTTTCAGTGATGGTTCAGAATCACCACAAGGAGCAACCACTCAACAAAAATTTTATAGATTATATTATTTAGAAAAAACTGCAGAACTCACCGGTGGTGTGGTGGATGAAGCTCGTGCCGATTTAGGCACATTGGGCGGCGGTTCTGCAGGCCAGCCTGTTGTATCTCTCACAATGAATAGTGACGGTTCCCGCACTTGGGCTCGTGTCACTGGTGCAAATGTGGGTGAACGAATTGCCATTGTCCTGGATAACAAAGTTCACATGGCTCCCTCCATTCGTGAAAAAATTCCAGGTGGCAGAACACAAATCGAAGGTTTCGCAAACATGAATGAAGCAAAGGATATTGCTATCATTCTTCGTGCTGGTGCATTACCTGCTCCTGTAAATATTATTGAAGAACGGATCGTTGGCCCAAGTCTCGGTGCTGATTCCATCGCACAAGGGACCCAAGCAGTCATTTTCGGCTTAGCGTTAGTTCTCGTCTTCATGCTGGTTTATTACAAATTGGCGGGAACGGTTGCTGACTTCGCTTTGATTTGGAATATCCTTCTCGTGTTGGCAATCCTGGCTTCTTTACAAGCCACGTTGACCCTTCCCGGTATTGCCGGTTTAATCCTGACAGTAGGGATGTCCATTGATGCGAATGTGATCATTTTCGAACGGGTTCGGGAAGAACTCCGAAAAGGGAAAACGCCGAAAGCTGCCATTGATGCCGGCTATGATCGAGCGCTCACCACCATCATTGATGCGAATGTAACCACATTAATCGCATCTCTGGTGCTCTATCAATTTGGTACAGGACCCATTAAAGGATTCGCAACGGTCTTATTCTGGGGCATCCTGATTTCCATGTTCACGGCGGTATTCATTACTCGAACCATTTTTAATTCTTACACGTCCCGAAAAGGACTCACAACCTTGAGTATTTAAGATGAGATTTATTAAAGAAACACATATTGATTTTATGAGCAAAACCGGCATCGCCGGACTCTTATCTGCCTTTCTGATTGTATTTGGCGTTGTTTCCATGGTCATGAACGGCGGCCCCAAACTCAGTATCGATTTTAAAGGCGGAACTTTGGTGGCAGTGAATTACACCGAGCCTGTGGATATTAATGAAGTTCGATCTTTTTTAGATCAAGTCTCTATTGATGGTCAAACATTCGATTTCAGCAAAGCTGAGATTAAGCATTTTGGTGCTGTTGGCGCTATCGCTCCATTGAAAGATGAATCCAATGTAGCTGTACGGCTCCCTAGCATGGATGATGAACCGGAGCAATTTTCACAAAAGTTTGTAGAAAAAATGGCGGAAGCTTTCCCGGCGTTGGTTCCGGATAATAAAACAGAATTTATTCTGTCTATTGAAAAAGTAGGCCCAAAAATTGGCGCTGAACTGAGTGGTGATGCCGTCATGGCGATCATCAGCGCTCTGGCATTAATTCTGATCTACATTTCCATTCGATTCGAATTCAAATATGCTGTGGGTGCTATAGCTGCACTCACCCACGATGTAATGATTACCTTAGGCATTTTTTCCATTTTGGGATTTGAAGTTTCCTTGGCTGTTATTGCAGCATTTCTAACGATTGTAGGTTATTCTTTAAATGATACCATTGTAATCTTTGACCGCATTCGGGAAAATGTAAAAGGGTTGAAAAATGCCACATTGTCAACGGTGATTAATGAAAGCATTAACCAATCCCTGAGCAGAACGGTTATTACCTCCCTCACGACATTTTTTGTTGTGTTGATTCTTTTCCTCGTTGGCGGTGAAGTGATTCATACTTTTGCATTTGCCATGATCGTTGGCGTAATCGTTGGAACCTATTCCAGTATTTTTGTTGCGAGTCCCGTTGTTATTAAAATGGATTCCGGGAACTAACAGGAATAATTAATCAAAACTTGAGATCGCCCCGAATCCGGAGATTAACGACGGTCGGGGCGATTTTTTTTGTATGAAACCGAAAGTACTTATTAATTATATTGTATTGTGCATCATTTGGGGCACCACTTGGTTGGTTTTGAAAAAGAGCCTGATTGAAGGCACACCGCCCTTTTTTGGCTCAGGATTTCGGTTTTTTACAGCAGGGCTTATTCTTTGGGTATGGATATTTTATAAAAAAGATCGCCCACCTAAGGACAAACTGGCTCTCAGGTTATATTTCCAATTTGGATTGATGAATTTGACAATCAGTTATGGTTTAACTTACTGGGCAACCCAGTTTATTTACTCCAGTTTAGCTTCCATTATTTGGGCAGGATTTCCACTGTGCGTTGCTGTCTTTTCCTATTTTATGCTCCCGGATGAATCTTTAACTAAAAAGAAAATCATCAGTTTGTTATTGGGCACAGTTGGCGCGTATCTCATTTTAAGAGACGGATTCCAATTTGAAGGAGACTTGGTTGCATTCGGTATTACCATGGTCATGATTGCTGTGGTGATAGCTGCTTATCCCAGTGTTTACCTTAAGCGTTATTCAAACGCAGTTTCTCCTCTTCATCTTAATGCTGTAAGCCAACTCATGGCCGGTGTCATCCTTTTTATAGTTTCATTAGTTTTAGAAGCTGACCAACCCATGGTATGGAGCAATTATAACATTTTTGCTTTAGCCTATCTCACCATTCCAGGATCCTTAATTGCCTGGTTTATTTACATTTGGCTCTATACCCATATTTCTATGTCTCAGATTTCTTATATTGCCTTTTTCCCACCTGTTCTAGCCTCTATTTTGGGTTGGATTATGTTAGATGAAAAATTATCCATCTTAGCTATATTTGGAGGTGGACTCGTCATTATTGGCGCCGTCCTCGTTAATCTCAATGAAAGAATTCGCCAAAATTGAAACTCCCATCGGCACCCTCGGTGTCAGAACCAATGAAAAAGGTGTTTATCGGTTACACCTTGCCAATGATGTTGATAAAGCAGAGAAAGAAACGCCAAAAAACCAACAATCTCCCATTTTGAAAAAAGCTTTAAATGAGTTAAAGGAATATTTTGATGGAAAACGAAAATCTTTTGATGTTCCCTTGGATTTAGACATGCCACCCTTTTACAAAAAAGCGCTCATGGAAGTGGCGAAAGTTCCATTCGGGAAAACGGTATCTTATCAAGAGATTGCCAAACGCGCCGGGAATGCAAAAGCCTCCAGAGCATCAGGATCCGCAAATGCAAAAAATCCTATTGCTGTTTTTATCCCATGTCACAGGATTTTAGCTTCGGATGGTACCTTGGGTGGTTACGGTGGCGGATTGGATAAAAAAATGATATTACTGGATCATGAAGGCGTGGATGTAAACTTATAGAGACAACTTATTATGTCAATTCTTTGCGCCTTAATGCCTTAGCGTTAAAAAATTTTCTCTCACTTTTTTTCTATTTAAACCAGAATTAACTTTCTCCCCCTATGAACTCTATCACACAAAACATTCGCTCAAAAATATTTGCAGGAATTGCTGCTCTACTTCCTCTTTATTTAACATTTTTTATTCTCAAATTCCTTTTTGAAACATTAGAAAGGATGTCGGCACCTATGTTAGAAAAAATAGGAGTAGAAATCCCTGGTCTTGGCATTGTTCTTACTCTCCTTCTTATATTCTTTTTGGGGGTTTTGGTCACCAATTTTCTTGGTAGAAAGATTTTTGAATTAGGCGAACGATTCGTCACAAAAGTACCCATTGTCAATACCGTTTATTCCACGCTGAAACAAATCACAGAAACATTTACAAAAGGGACATCAGATACATTCGAGGGTGCAGTATATAT
>CAXFCD010000074.1:0-6375 GCA_964001155.1 uncultured bacterium
GGTGATACACTCATTGAGCCAACTTCCGGTAATACTGGACAAGGAATGGCTTTAGCATCAGCTGTAAAGGGATATCGTTGTATCATCACCATGCCTGAAAAAATGAGCAAGGAAAAACAGATTTCTTTGGAAGCATTAGGTGCAGAAATTATAAGGACCCCAACAGAAGCGGCCTGGGATGACCCGAAGAGTCATATTGGTGTAGCAAAAAGACTCAATCAAGAAATACCAAATTCCCATATTTTAGATCAATATTCAAATCCATCGAATCCTAATGCACATTATGAAGGAACAGCCCAGGAAATATTGGATGATTTTGGAACTGATTTAAATATGATTGTAATTGGTGTAGGTACTGGCGGTACAATAACAGGTGTAGCTAAACGACTTAAGGAAGAAATCCCTGGAATCAAAGTTATCGGCGCAGACCCTGTGGGTTCCATTCTTGGAGGCGGTACTGAAATATCTCCTTATTTGGTAGAAGGTATTGGCTATGATTTTTTCCCGGATGTCTTAGATAATTCGCTCGTTGATGAATATGTGAAAACCAAAGATGAAGAATCCTTTCTAATGGCAAGACGACTCATCAAAGAAGAAGGATTGTTATGTGGTGGGTCATCTGGTACTGCCATGATTGCAGCACTGAAAACTGCAACACAACTAAAACAGGGACAGAATTGTCTTGTATTGCTACCGGATGGCATTCGGAATTATATGACTAAATTTCCGAATGATGATTGGATGAGAGAACAAGGGTTTTCATTCTGAATATAAGCATTAAAAGATTATTAATCGCACTATCTACTCTGATACTTTTTGGTTGGGTTTTTTCTGTAACATATTTATCTATATCTAATCCTGAAGTAGAGTGGGACTGGGATACAATAGATACTGAAGATATTCATTTTCCCAGTACATTCGCCTGGGGTACAGCGACTGCTGCACATCAAGTGGAAGGGTATAACGATAATAATAATTGGTACACATGGGAGAATTCCTTTGATGAAAACAACAATAGCAGAATACATAATGGAGATAAATCAGGGATAGCAGCTGATCATTGGAATCAATACAATACTGATATTGGCCTCATGAAAGAATTAGGAGTTAATCATTACAGATTCTCTATTTCATGGTCCAAAATCGAACCTAAAAAAGGAAAAATTGATTATAATGTAATACAGCATTATAAAAATCTTTGTAATGCACTGATAAAATCTGAAATAACACCGGTTATTACTCTACATCATTTTACACACCCTATCTGGTTTGAAAAGTTGGGCGCATTTGAGAAAAAAGAAAATATCAAACATATCCTGGAATTCTCCGAACTAATATTTAATGAATTACACTCCCTAGTACCCATATGGTGCACAATCAATGAACCATCTGTATATGTCTCACAGGGTTATTTTAATGGAGTATTTCCGCCTGGGAAAAAAGACCCTGCACTTGCAGGAATTGTTCTTGAGAATATGCTGAATGCTCACATTCAAATTTATAATAAGCTTAAAAGTTTGCCTGGTGGAACTAAAGTAGAAATTGGATTGGTAAAGAATATATTTCAATTCGAACCTTTGAGAAGATGGCATATCCTAGATTGGGTATTTAGTTTTGTTTTAAATGATGTTTTCACAAACTCAACCTTACAATTTTTTCAAACTGGACAATCAATATTTTATATGCCGGGAATGGTAAAAAATGAACTCAAGAATCCTGATGCAATTGGATCATTTGATTTTATCGGATTAAACTATTATTCAAGGTTTCACGTTAAGGGACAATTAAATCCGAATGAACCGTTTATATTTGAAAGAAGACCACAAGATATTCAAACGGATATGGATTATGCATTGTACCCTGAGGGATTTTATAGTGCATTACATACCATCAGCAGCTTGAAAGTTCCTATTTATGTTACAGAAAATGGATTAGCAGATAGAAATGATAATATTCGCCCCATCTTTATCAAAAGATATCTGTATGCAATGAATCGTGCATTAAAAGATAGGTTAGATATCAGAGGATACTTTTATTGGAGTTTAATGGATAATTTCGAATGGGCTGAAGGATATGATATGAAATTTGGGTTATATGAAGTGGATTTTGAAACCCAAGAACGTCAACTTCGAGCAGGTAGTAAACCATTTATTGAAATGGTAAAAAAACGTGGCTCAGATGAGAGAGGTTTTATTGTCAATATCGGCGAGCAAGCACCTGATTTTGAAATGGAATATACTAACGGAAAAAAAGTTAGACTATCAGACTTGAAAGGAAACTTAGTTATTCTTCAATTCACAGCAAGCTGGTGTTCTGTTTGCCGTCAGGAGATGCCCCACCTTGAAAAGGATATCCAGCAAAAATATAAAGGTGAGAATGTAGTTTTAATTGGTATTGATCGTGATGAGCCACTTGAAACAGTCATCAACTTCAAAAAGGAAATGAAAGTTACTTATCCCCTTGCGCTGGATCCAAATGCAGATATTTTTGGAATGTTTGCAGACAAAAATAGCGGTGTGACCAGAAATATTGTTATTGATCAGAAAGGTAAAATCGTTTTTCTAACTAGATTATTTGAAGAGAAAGAATACAATGAAATGTTGAGAGTGATTGAGACACTCACTCAAGGATAACTTCCGAAAAGTTGACTTTATTTTAACAAATTTATTTTCTGGATCTGTCGTTTCTCATCTGCAACTAATTCCACAAAATACACACCGCTGGAATATTGAGAAGCATCCCATTGAACCATCTGCCATCCGGTCAACATTTCACTTTCAATCAGCGCATCAACCAATCGTCCTTGTATGTCGTAAATAAATACATTCACCACAGCTGACCCCGGGATAGCATATCGGATTGTAGTGGTTGGATTAAAAGGGTTTGGAAATGCGGGATGTAGGAACATATCGCCGAAAGTCAAATTATCATCCTCCAAGGTTGCCATTTCAGCATAAAAGTTCACATCAACAATTAAATGGTCTTCAGAGTTTAACTCAAAAAAATCTAATTGGACTGTTCCAGTGCCTGTACCACTAATCCATGCAAGAATTCCGCATGCCGTGGAATCTCCGGGATTTAATGAAACGGAAACACTGTCTATGGATTCATTATAGCAAATGGTACCAACACAAATAGATGAAGTCCAATTATTGGGTAATTCATTGATTCTTCGAACGATTGCAAGATTAATTTGGCTGGTGGAAATATTATAGATCATCCCATTAAATGCACCAACTGAATCTTCGCCGACATAAATGTCGGAATCAAAAAAATTAAATTCAAAAGATGGATCACGGTTTCCATCAGCGATAAGAATTGAAAATCCTAATAAAATTAATGCGTATCGCATTGACGGATTATTCCCAACTTGCAGATCCGTATCCGCATATCACGGCACCACCATCAATTTTTTTCATATCATGATTAATGCCGGAAACCATTCCATTATTAAAATACTTATCAAATCCCGTTGGGCCGGCAGCATTCCATTCAACTTCAAATTCAGAATCTAATTTTGTAACTGCATATCCAGAAACCATGAAGTAACCTCCATCTTCTGTCTCATGGATCCAACCTTTTCCGCCACCAACATAATCATTATATTTTTTTCGCCATTCTTCATTCCCTTCATCATCCGTTTTAACTAATGTTGCATAGGGTGGTGGTTGAGAATATCCAAATAATAAAAAGCCATCATCTTCCGTTTGAATTAAGTCTAGTGGTTCCCACAAACCCGGGTCATCATACACCTGAGACCAAATTACGTCCCCATTTTCATCAACATTCACAAGAGTAACATAATCAGATTCACCCGTTCCAAGAATAGCAAAGCCATCATTGCTTTTAATAATCTTTCTACAATATCCGCAGGGTAAATCATTCTCTTCCAGTATTTCACCTGAATCATAATCGAGAATAGCAATAAGACCGGAAGGCCAACTGTAAGCAGTCAAAGCCAAATCTCCATCATCTGTTTCTAATATTTCTACCTGTCCGGAGCTATAGTTGAGATCTTCATCATAAAATGTTCTTGTCCATATGATCTCACCTTCAGAATCCATCATAACAATCATTAGTTTATTATTCCCAGGCGCACCTACAGTCAAAAACACCAAATCGTTGAAGGATGTCTCAATGAGTGATGTACCAATACCAAGCACATACTCAGAATAACCAGAATTGGAAATTTCTATTTCTTTTTGCCATTCAATAGACCCATTATTATCAATTTTAATAATATCTCTATGATCATAATCATCCGTATAGCAGCATCCACTGTACTCATCACTGTGAAAGGCTCCCAGTACCATATATCCTCCGCTATGCATGGGGGTAACAGATGATGCTAAATCCCAAATGCCACCATGAATATAATTTTTCCACAATAAATCTCCGCCATCGGTTACTGCATATACCATCATGTCTGCCGCATCTTTATTGTATCCATAATCTTGGTCACATAATGGCGCAAACAAATAAATATCATCTTTTATTTTGTCCCAGGTATATGTTTCATTTCCTGTAATTCCTTCAAAGGATACAGTAATTAAAGTATCTCCTGAAAGGTATACCTCGCCATCGGTAATGTTACTTCCTTCATGAGTGATGATCAAAAATGTATCTGATGTAACTTCTGTTAATTCGTAAGAATCTTTAGCATAACAACTCACTGTATCATCGCAATTATCGCCAAGAAAATCGAAAAATGTGATCCCATTTTCATCTAGGGTTGCATATTGAATATCCGAAGTACTACAGTCATTATCCTTGTATAAATAAGTACCGTAATAGTTTGGAATATCCACTTCAGGAGGAGGGTTAATCTGTGGATTGGCTTTATCATCAGAACAAGTATTTAAAAGGAAAGGGATGGAAAAGACTAAAATAAAATTTTTCTTCATAGTTTTCAATGGGATGTGTTAGTTTGGTGCAGGCAAAATTTAAATCAAAGAATGATTTAATGGGAGAATATCGTGAAACCTGAAAAAATAAAAATTCATCAATTACTTTTTATTATCTTAATTGCAATTTCCTGCAGTGAAAAAGAGGAATCTAAAGATGATGAAAAATACTATTCAGACTGGACGGTGATTGGTGAAGGATTAAGTGAAGATGTAACTAAAAATGTGCTCACAGAATTTGTGGGGTCAACCAATTGTCCTTATTGTCCTGCTGCTGATAGTCTTTTGCTGAGTTATTTTAATTCAGACCATGAAAATTTTGTTGGCGCTGAAATAACCAATAAATGGTTTTTGGTTAACTATCATACCTATTCACCTTCTCGAGGCGATCCAATGTATGAATTCCTGCGTGGAGCAGAAGCAGAGGATGATTATTGCTTTGTTCGGTTTGAAGAAGGGAGTTGGTATCAAATTCCCGGCGTTCCAATCACGTTTACGAATGGATTCTGGAGTTCAATTAATCCTGATATGGCTGTTGCGCCTATGGCTGAAAGTACGCCGATTCAAATGAGTTTGGAAGGCACTCTGATTGACAGCATGACTATTACTGTCAAACTATCAATAAACAGCAGTAAAGATCTCTCATCAAGTGATTCACTGTCTTTATTTATTGCTGCAAAAATTGATGATGTGGATTATGAAGGCTATAATGGTGAACAGCATCATCAGGATGTTTTCTTAGGCTGGATCAATGAAGGACTGAGTGGAGAATCATTGTCTCTTAAACATGAAGAGGCGGTACGGAATTACACTTGGGAGATGCCCGGCAATTGGCCCCAGAATAATCATGAAACCACTTGGTGGCAAGTTGAATATGATCCGGCGAATTTAGCGGTAGTGGCCTTTATCCAGAATAAATACACCAAAGAAGTGATGCAGGTAGTGGGAACAGATTAAGTACATTAAATATCCTGTTTAGGAGAAAGAGCTATAATATGAAAAAGATTAACCAAATCCCAATGGTGTCTTTAATGAGCACTTTGCTATTATTCGCAAATGATTTCACATTTGCCCAAACCATTACCAACGTACACGCCCGGCAGGAAGGACTGGAAATTATTATTACCTATGACATGGCCGGTGGAATCAGTGGAAAAGAAGAAATAATGCTGGACGTTTCCACCGATAGGGACCGAACCTATAAAACCGTAACTAACGCCAGGGGCGATATTGGCAAAAATGTTAAACCGGGAAAAAGAAAAGAAATCAATTTTATTCCACAAAATGACCTTAGTGGATTAAATGCAAATTTTAAAGTGTTTGTTTTATCACTACCCCCTGGCATGGTGTACGTTGCCGGCGGCACATTCCAGATGGGGAGCAACAGCGGCGCCAGTGATGAAAAACCCGTTCACACGGTGACGGTGAGCAGCTTTTTCATGGATAAAACAGAAGTAACCCAAGCCCAGTA
>CAXFCD010000075.1:0-4735 GCA_964001155.1 uncultured bacterium
ATTTTGGAACCTATTTGGTCAAGGATACATTCCCCATAACGTCGTTTTAGATCACAACATGGAGGTGGTCTATACATCATCCGGTTTTAATCAATCAGCCATTCTTGCTGCCATAGATGCTGCTGTGGAAAATGTTCCCACGGATATAGATGGCGATGAAATTGATGATGCCATTGACAATTGCCCTGAAGTTTATAATCCTGACCAATCCGATGTAGATGGTGATGGCGTTGGCGATGCTTGCGACGATTGTGATAACAATATTTATGTTTTAGGGAATGTGAATGGTGATACGGATATGTCCGGTGATCCTGTCATTGATATTTTTGATCTCCTAACCTATGTTGACCTATTAGACGGTAACGAATATAATAATTGCACCGCAGAGATTATGGATATCAATGGTGACGGGAACGCAAACCTTGTGGATATTTGGTATCTCATGCAAAACATTATGGGAACCTAAAATAATAATGGGGACATTAATCATATGAAAAAACTAGTTTTAATTCTTGCAATATCCTTGCCATTTGCGCAACAGTTAGACCCAATGGAATTAGCCATTGATGAGTTAAGAACTGTTGTGGAAACAGCTTCCAGGGGTTCTCAGAGAGTCTTTGTGGAAGATTTTACAGGCCTTTACTGACCGTACTGTCCATCCGCGAGTTTCGCGATATCAGAATTGCTGGATGAATTTCCGGAAACATTGTTCAGTATTGAATGGCATAGCCCGGCTTATACCCCAGGCGGGTCTGACTTCGATTTACCCTCTACTTATAATCAACGTGCCGCAATGTATGGCGTAGGTGGCATACCTCATTCCCAATGGAACGGTGTTCAATCTACTGTTGGTGGTTATCCCAATGCCAACTGGACACCTATGTATAATAATTTTCTCAGTATTTACAACAGCATGGTAGGCGATGATACACCGTACGAAATTGCTATTGATGGTTCCATTGATGAAGCGAATAGTGAGGTTGATTATTCCATCACTGTGACCATGGACGATGCCATGAGTTCCACCAACCAAAAAGTGGATATTTTTGTGGTTGAGGATAATATTTGGTCCTATTGGGGTGCTGTAGGGATCTATCATGATGCCAGAAATGTGGCTCGGAATTGGGTTACCACCGAAACCTTGACCATCAGTTCAAGTGGTGAATCCCAGGTTTTTACAGGTACATTTGATTTGAGTAACGCCTGGGTTTCTGATAATGTAAAAATCATTGCAATTGTTCAGAATTACGGCAATCCTAAACAGATTTACCAAGTTACAGAAATCAATATTAATGATATGAATCCTGATATTGACAATGACGGTGTATTGAATGGAGACGACAATTGTGTGGATGTTTATAATCCGGACCAATCCGATGTAGATGGTGATGGCGTTGGCGATGCTTGCGACGATTGTAATGACAATGTTTATGTTTTAGGAAATGTGAATGGTGATACGGACATGTCCGGTGATCCTGTCATTGATATTTTTGATCTCCTAACCTATGTGGACCTTTTGGAAGGATACGATTATAACGATTGTGCTGCAGGAATCATGGATATCAATGGTGACGGGAATGCAAACCTTGTGGATATTTGGTATCTCATGCAAAACATTATGGGAACCTAAAACTCAACTAAGTTGTAATTATTACTATTTAAAAAGCCGATCTTTGTATCGGCTTTTTTGCAATTTAAAAAATTGAGTGTAATTCCACTAATCCAAGTTAAAATTATGACTGGTGAATGATCCCTATTTTAAACATTTCAAGGAACCCTATATGAAAAAATGCCTTTTCACTTTTCTGATTATTTGCAAAAGTTTCGTATTAGCGACTGACCTTGATTCCGGCAATACTATTCCTGATTTACAATTAAGATTATTGGATGGCGATAAAGCCTCCATCCATGAGTTAGTGAAAGACGGTCCTCTTATGATTGATTTTTGGGCAACCTGGTGTAAACCTTGTAAAAAAGTCATGAAATTTTTAGACCAATATCATCAAGATTATGCGGACCGAGGATTCAAGGTTCTCATGATTAATCAGGATACACCCCGTTCTTTAGGGAAGGTTAAGTCCTATATTCGCAGTCAAAACCACCAATTCATTGTGGGGCTGGATCCTAACCAAAAAATCGCCCAGAAACTCAACGGAATGGTGATGCCGACCCTCATCCTCGTAGACAAAGGCGGTGAAATCAAATGGCGCCATCAAGGGTATATTCCCGGAGATGAAGTCGAGATTGAGAAACAAATTAAATCATTGATTGATAACTATTCGTTTGATTCTTGATATGAAAAAACTATTTATATTTTTAAGTGTTTTGTCCTTATTAATTGCAAGCGATTTGGACTTTAATGGAGCCCTCAATACAAATTATGGTGATAATAAAGAATTTTATTATTACACTGAAAATCGAATTGATCTGAACATATTTTATAAAGATTTCCAAGGGTGGGTTCAGTACGAATATGCCCATCCACCGGAAATTGGATTTTCAATCAATAAGATCAGAAAATTCCGGATGGAATATGCCTTTGAAGACTTTTTAGTTAAAGTAGGTGATATTTATGAATTTTGGGGCAGGGGATTGGTTTTAAACCAATTCGATGATCAAATTACCAATTATGATAATGGATTACATGGTCTATATGTTGGATACTCTAGCGGTCCTTTATCTTTGAGTCATATTAACGGAAAAGCAAATATTTGGAATCTTGGGAATGATTTGCGAATTCCTGCTTTTAAAAATAAACATAACTTAACAGGACTTCAGGCACAATATGATTGGAGTATGTTTTCCATTGGTGTCACACAATTAATTACGGAAGAAGATCATCAATTACAATTTGGTAATCAATTTGCTGATGTACACCATACCCTCAATGGAATCTATTCATCTATGATTTTGGGGAACGCAGACTTTTTCTTTGAATATGTGGATAAACGAGCAACGGACAATTCAATTTCTTTTGCACCGGTTGAAAAAAATGGTCATGGACTATATAGCAATTTGAATCTTTATTTAGGAAGTTGGGGATTATCAACAGAGTATAAGCGTTACGCTTTTGATAAAGCACATTCAGATTTGACAGCAGATGATTATGGAAATCGGATCGCTTTCCAAACCATGCCGACTTTGGGAAAAGAACATAATTCAACTTTATTAGGGCGCGTTTCCCATAATTATAATTTCAATGATGAACGAGGGATTCAATTAGAATTAAATGGTTCCATCTTGGATAAGTATGCTGTTTCCACTCAATACAGTCACTTAAGCCGCAATGAAAATTGGCAGTCTCTCAGTCAACTTGAGTGGGCTGAAAATCCACTAGAATCTTATTTACCGAGTTCAGACCCATCCGCGCTCCCTTATTGGGAAAATTATCAGGAAATCAGTGGATACACTTTAGGTGATAATTTGTTTTTCAAGTTAGGGCGTGGGAATAATAAGCAAGTGTTCAAAACAATGCGGTATTTTGATGGTATCCAGCAAGATATGTCTGTAGAAGACAATTCCTTTTGGGACTATGATACGACCTATGATTCTACTTGGGCAGCTTATGATATTATTATAGAAATTGTAGATTCAACATATATGGAAATTTTTGATACAACTTTTTCTGATCCATATAACGTGGAAGCAAAAATGTGGCAGGAATTAAAATCATTTACAATTCCGGTTGAATTGAATTATACATTTGATAATGGTTATTCATTAGGAATCGGATTTCAATACCAAGAAAGGCAAAAGAAAAATATTTCAAAAGGAAACTCCATTTATTACAGCGTTGCAGATTCAGGCTGGGCATTGATTAACCCTGAAAATCCGGATTCTAGCTTTTATCTGGAAGAGTCTCAATTTGCTATGGATACAATTAAAATAAATACGCAGTATAACCGGATGCTATATGTGACATTAAGCAAAGCACCAAAGTGGTCATTTACGATAACACATGATTGGACCAATGTATTTGACGGGCAAGCAACAGATGATCCATTTTATAATCCATTAGAGGCATTGGTATATGGCGATCTCAAATATTTTACCGGTGAAAGGGACCCGCGTGACCCACCGCCTTTTATTCAAAAACGATGGGTGTCTGCTGAATTAGCCTACAACTTAACCTCATCTCAGAGAATTTCAATTATGTATGGTTCAATCCAAGGCGGACTATTTTGCAGCAATGGAATTTGTCGTGTCATAGCTCCCTTTAGTGATGGGATAAAGGTTTCGTACAGCGCTATTTTTTAAAATTGAATTAAATATGAAAGAATGATTAAACTCCAAGCCCCAAAACAAAGGACAATACAATGTTTAAAAAGCTAACTGTAACACTTTTCCTTATCTCGAGTGTTTTCGCACTGCCTTTACAAGTCGGTGAAACATGTCCCAATGTTGTTGAACCTATCTGCGCAAATGGTGATGGTGATTTTGACTTATATGAAATGTGTAACGGCATGGAAAACGGTGGCAATTTCAAAGTAACCTGGATCAACCTGTTTGCCTCTTGGTGAGGCCCCTGTCAATCGGAGGCTCCGATTACAGAACAAATTTGGCAAGATTACCAGAATGCAGGAGCGCCTGTTCAAATCATCGCTCACGGGTTTGATTACGGCACCTATTCCTGCACAGGATGGGCTTCATCATTTGGAATAACCTATCCAATCTTGGATGGTGATGCTGAAGCAACATTTTGGAACCTATTTGGTCAAGGATACATTCCCCATAA
>CAXFCD010000076.1:0-2579 GCA_964001155.1 uncultured bacterium
ATTTTTAGCGGTGCAATTTTCCCAATCATTACTCATTATAGTGCAAAATCAGAAAATACTGGACAATACACATCATGGATCTATTTTTTTAATATTATTGGATCAGTACTTGGATCTGGCATAACTGGATTTTACTTATTAGAATATTATTCATTAACTGATATTGTATTATTTCTGTTAATTTCTGGGCTAGTTGTTTCAGCATCAATCAAATTATTCAATTTCGAATCAAAGAATTATAATTATTCATTAGCAATAAGTATTTTAGCGCTAATAATTTTTTATTTTAACGATAATATTTTTGAAAATTATTTTGAGAAAATCCATTTCAAGCATAATTATTCTGAAGAAGTTAATTATAAACATTTAAATGAAAACCGCTCTGGAATCATATCGACGCTTTTTGATCATGACATTAATTGTGACATAATATACGGTGGAGGTGTATATGACAGTTGTTTTAACATAAAACCAGACGGCCCAAATGCTATAGATAGAATCTATGCTATCGTAAAATTACACAAGGCGCCAAAAAAGATTTTAATTATTGGGTTGAGTAGCGGGTCTTGGGTAAGAGCTCTGTCTTACTCAAAAAATATAGAAAAAATAGATGTTATTGAAATCAATCACGGATATCTGGATTTGATTAAACAATATTCAGAACATTCAAAAATATTCAAAGATCCTAGAATTTCAATTTATATCGATGACGGAAGAAGATGGCTGACAAGAAGTAAAGAAAAGTATGATTTTATATTAATGAATACAACCTTTCACTGGCGAAGTTATATTTCAAACCTTGTATCAAGTGAATTTCTTTCCATTATTAAAAATCATTTAAAAAATGATGGAGTTGTTTATTATAATACGACTGGATCACAAGATATAATCTATACTGCAGCTAATAACTTCAAACATGTAACAACTTATTCAAATTTTGTTGCTGCTAGTGACAGCCCAATAAAAATTGATTCAATTTTTGCTGAAAATTTTGCCTCTTCCTTCAAAAACAATGGAGAAGATGTTCTTAACGGAACTATTGCTATAAAAAGAATATTAAATCATCCATTCAATGATGTGAGGGAAAAATTTATTTCTAGAAAAGATTTATATGAAATTACAGATGACAACATGGCTGTCGAGTACAAAAAACCATTAAAAAACATATACAATCCAGAATTAAGCTGGTTCAAAATGTTAAATAGAATATTTTAGTAATATCCCAATTGATGAAAAATTTATGAACTCTGCCCCATACGGAACCTGGAAATCCCCGATCAGCAGTGACCTGATCGTTAAAGGTGCCATCGGACTTTCTGCTCCAAATTATCTTCAAAACGGGATTTGCTGGATGGAGTCCCGTCCCCAAGAGGGAGGGCGTTCGGTTTTGGTTGAGCAGGACCAAGAAGGAAATGTGAGGGACGTCACTCCGTCTTCTTTCAACATCAGAACACGGGTCCATGAATATGGAGGCGGATCATCTTTGATTCATAACGGTGTTCATTATTTTTCCAACTTTTCAGACCAGCAGCTTTACCAACATAACTTGGAGGATCCTGAACCAACTCAACTCACCCATTCAGAGGGGCTTCGATTTGCAGATGGTTGTATTGATCCGAAACGCAACCGAATCATTTATGTTTTAGAAGACCATAGGGTGTCGGGTGAACCCGAAAACATGATTGGCGCAGTCGATTTAGATGGAGGTGGCATTACGATTCTCGCAAAGGGGCATGATTTTTATGCCTCGCCAGTGATTAGCCCCGATGGTTCAAGGCTGGCATTCATGACCTGGAACCATCCCGATATGCCCTGGGACGAATCCACCATTTGGGTGTCAGCATTAGATCAGTCCGGGATGGCCGGTGAACCCGTCAAAGTTGCTGGAAATACACAGGACAATCGGAAGATCTCCGTTCAACAGCCGAGGTTTTCATTGTCCGGAGAGTTATATTTCGTCTCCGATGAATCCGGATGGTGGAATCTCTATCGCGAAGGTTCCAAGAAAAGTGTTTGCCCGATGGAAGCCGAGTTTGGAGGACCGCATTGGGTTTTCGGAATGCACCATTATGATTTTATGGATTCCGGGAACATCATCTGCCGTTACAGCGTCGGCAATACGGACCGTTTGGCCATTCTGAAACCTGAAACGGGAGATCTTAAAAACCTGGATTTGCCGTACACTTCGATTGGTGACTTATCGATTTCAGGCAATTCTCTATTGACCGTCGCCGCTTCGCCAACCCGGTTTCCTGAAATCCTCGAAATCGATCTCTCCTCCAATGAAGTCCAGGTGATCAAGACTTCAACCGACTTAAGTATTGATGAATCCTATCTTTCGGTTCCGGAGACCATAGAGTTTCCTTCAGCAGGAAACTCGGTTTCCCATGGATTTTTCTATCCACCTATGAACAGGGACTTTAAAGGCATGGATGAAGAAGTTCCTCCCCTGGTGGTAATGCTTCATGGGGGCCCGACCAGTGCGGCTCAAGCGACACTCAGCCTAAAAACACAATATTGGACAACCAGGGGTTTCGGAGTTCTGGATCTCAACTACCGTGGGTCCTCCGGATACGGAA
>CAXFCD010000077.1:0-6553 GCA_964001155.1 uncultured bacterium
TCAAACAAAATTTGTTTTTTCATGTTGGTCGTATTATTCCGGTAATCCAAGTCGACAGTTTGAACATCAGGATCAATCGCCACAGCTACAGGTTTTTTATTTACGGAATATGAAAATGTATCTTCAAAACGCCAAAGGTGATTTTCCCACCAGCGCCGGTCTTTTGTTCCATCATCTAATGTTGTTTCAACCAACAACGGTAAAAATCTTGAACCAATACATTCTATGCCTAAATCAACAGTCCATGTCCCGTCAGCATTGGGCGATTTTTTGAAAGATGAAATACCATAATCCAGGTGATGAGTCGTATGAAGCCAAGGATCGAAAAACCAATCTAATTCTTGTCCTGTGAATTCTTCCATGGCCTCAATAAACCGGTGCTCATTCACATGCTTTAATGCCCATTTATCATAATAATGCTGCAATGCAGCATAATAGAGTGAATCCCCCAACACATATTTTAATTCCGTCAGCATCAAGGCTGGTTTTGTGTAGGCATTGCGACTGTAAGCAGAACCATTGTTGAATAGATAAGACGCCCTGCTGATATTCTCATCGTGTCCACTCCGCATAAAACTGATGACACGCCATTGGTCCGAATGGAGATCATTTTCCAGTGGCCAGTGTTTTTTAGGGAATTTCCCATAGTCTTCGTACAAATCAAGATCAAATCCGTGATCGCCATAACGTTCCATTAAATAATGGGTGGTTTGGGTCGTGGTGAACCCTTCATCCAGCCAAGCTTCATCCATCTCATTATTAGCAAGAATACCGTAAAAATAAATATGGCCGTATTCGTGAACAATTAACCCCTCGCTGTCTCTGCCATTCATCACCAGCATAGGGTATTCCATCCCGCCGGATTTGATGCGGTCTGTTGTGGTGACTTGAGGATAAGGATATTTCCCGAATTTTTTTTCCAGCCAAGCCATTGCATTAATGGAACGCTCCAACACAACTTTTGTCCACTTTTCCCCTCGTCCTTTATCATAAAGAACATGGACATCGATCTCATTATGTTTACCGCCTTCATATAGAAAATCCTTCGAGGCTACCCAAGCAAAATCATGAACATTTTCAGCAAGAAATGTTACATGTCGGCGCTCCGTTGAATCCGGTTCCACATAGGTTGAATCAAAAATTTCCACCCATACATTATAGTCAACAGAAGTATCTACCATGACAGATTCCCAACCGGGATCTCCATCGGTTACGACGCCGGAAGCGCCAATAATAAATGTTTTCGGTAAATCAAACTTCACAATGAAATCACCAAATTCACCATAAAATTCACCCTCGGCGTGGAACACATCTGCATGCCAACCCTTTTCGTCATATACCACCAGTTTGGGATACCATTGCGCCATATTGTACTGGCCTTGATAAAACCCGGCTCGTTCCACCATTTCTCCTACGTGATGGGTCCATTTCAGGTCAATTCGCATGGTTTCTCCCGGCGCTAATTTTTTCAATAAGGTAGCTTTCAGGATTGTATCGTCAATGATATAGTCTTTGAGCACCGGTTCTTTCTTTTTGGCAATATTGAAATCATGAACTTCAATTTTGCTGGTAAAACCATCCAATCGATCTTTAAAGTATTTTGCCCTGGATGCCCGTCCTGCATTGCCAATATATTCTCTGTATTTCACCGATTCAAGTTGAAATGCATTGGGGTATAGATGCATATAAATACGATCTAAAGAATCAGGCGAATTGTTGGTGTATCGGATCTGGGAGATACCAGTCAATTGCTGGGCCGTATCAACCAAAGTAATCTCCATATCATAATCCACTTTTTGTTGCCAGTAGCCATCCAAAGGATCAGCAAAAAGGTGGGTGGAATTGCATAAGAAAAGAAGTGTGAGAAAATAAATTGTTCTCATAAGATTCGTGAAGTTTGTTATGTTTTAATCTGGAGTTTAAAGGTAGTTTTGCAGATCTTTGGCAAAAACCTTTTCAGGTCGTGGTCCTACATACCGCTGTCGTATGTATCCTTGTCGATCAATGATAAATGTGGTTGGAATACCATTGATTCTTTGTCCGGTGGCTTTTCCATAATTGGATGTAACCACTTGAGTTTCACTCCCTTCGATATCAGTCAACAGTGTGTAATTGATGCCCCATTTATCCGCAAAGGATTGGATATTATCCGGCGACCCTGAAGATAAGGTTACACCTACAATTTCCAGTCCGTCTTTCTGATATTTTTCCATTAGTTTAATAAAGGCAGGAATTTCCTTTCGGCAGGGGCCGCACCAAGTTCCCCAAAAATTTAGCAAGACAACTTTCCCTTTCATTTCTTCTAAGGAAACCCAATTTCCTTCAAGATCTGCCAAGGTAAAATTGGGTGCCAATGTTGGCGCTTTTGATTTGGATTTCGTTTTTTTCTGAACTGTTTTTTGGGCTTTATTTTTTATTTTTTTCGCTTTTTGTTGGGCATTACTGTTTTCACACCCAACCAAAATGAAAGACGAAATGAGAATGATTGTTATTAATTGTTTCAAAATCTTTTCACTGGGTTATTAGGTTTTTTCTTTCTTCATAAGCTTCCAATCCGTCCATCAGGAAATCTTCAAATCCATTGGGAATATACCCACCAGTATCGGCCAACGTATATTCATCTTCAGGATCCAACACGACGTAATAAGGCTGTGTGGCTTGCTGATATCGCTCGAATTGCAACCGGGCATAAGCTTCACTCAGAGAATCTTTTTTATCCACATAGAGCCGGGCTAAAACCATTTTATCAAATTGTTCCATGACTGATGCTGTAGGAAAAACACGTCTTTCCATCACACGGCAATTGGCACAATACACACCGGTAAAATCAATAAATAAGGGTTTCCCTTCCTCTTTGGCTTTGGCCAGCGCTTCATCATATTGATCTACAAACCAACCTTCCTTGATGGCAATATCATCTTCAGTCGGTGGAGGCGGTACCAGAGCTTCAATGAATTCATCCATCACCCGAGGCATTTTTGCATAATGATAGGTTGGTGGAGACGCCAAAGACATGGCGATGGGATACATCACCAACACCGTTAATACAATGCCAACAACGCGTCCTTTGCCAATTTGGAATGGTTTTATTTTTTCTGCAGCACCGATGGTAAAAAATCCCAACAAATACCCGATTTGCAAAATGCCAATGATAATGAATAATGCCAATACAACATTTCGCGGTAAAAGTCCCAAATTCCATTCTAAATCTGGAACCCATAAAAATTTGATTGCAGCAGCAATTTCAATAAATCCGAACACAATTTTTAGCGTTTCCATCCAAGTACCTGATCGAGGCAACTTATCCAAAGCTTTGGGAAACATTGAGAGAGCAACAAACGGAGCTGCAAAAACGAGGCCATAAATCACCATTCCGTACAGGCTTGTCAAAACACCGCCTGCCGTTCCTGCTGCTGCAACGACTAAAAGCGTTCCCACGACCGGAACTGTACAACTAAAACTAGTGATTGAAAAAGCAACGCCCAACAGGAGTGAGCCCATATATGCACTTTTTGCAGATTGCCCAGCCTGATCTGTTTTATTTAACAATGTACCTGCTACATTCACATTGATGATGCCAAACATCCACAGAGCGAAAAAGATAAAAAGAATGCCCAATCCAAGGTTAATCCAAGAATTTGTGGCAATAAAGTTTCCTATATTTGCATATCGGGATTGTGCTGCAACATCACTCACACCCCAGGATAAAAATCCAACTAATAGTCCAATTAATACAAATGTCCCGGAAATGCCCAATCCGTAAAAGAAGGCAATCGCGTTTCTGCCCACATGCCTTTCTTCAGACATCTTACCGAAGAATGAAATTATGATAGGAATCATTGGATAGACACACGGCATGACCCAACTCAAAATTGCGCCACCCACAGCTAGGAGAAAAATTCCCATGAGTGTACTGGCTTGGTTGCTTGATCCATTGGAATCTGATGTAGTTGCCGCAGCAAGTTCTATGGTGGTATCCCGGGCTACACCGGCGACAACAGTGACAGGGACAGTCACAGATTTTGTCGTGGGTGGATAACACATCCGCTCATTACAAACCATATAATAAAAATCAACGACCACTTCATGATTCCCAGGTTCGATATTGGATTTCATCCTCACCGGAGCAGTAAAGACAGTTCCATTGGTGTGGAAGTAAGAATAAGTTTCAAATCCAGGATCCCATTCTTTTTTGGGTTCGGGTTCTTCAATCCTGCCTACAAGATCCACACCTGATCCGGTAACATTGACTTCAGTAGCTAAAGGACCGTCACTTTTTTTGTAGATGGAATAGAGGTGCCACTCTTCCTCCATGGAAACAGTGATGGCAATTTTTGCCACTTCCCCGGGATGGATTTCTGCTGTTGATACAGCGGAGACAGTTACCGGGTTATCCTGGGCAAACAGGGCGCTAAGGATTAAAATGAGAGAAATTATCTTGTTCATATTGTTTTTATACATATGAGCGGGGCGAAAAATAATGGGTTTAATTTGTTAACTCAACCATTGTTTCATTTTATAAAAAATAGAATTTTTCCGGTCAATTTCTGATTTTAGGTGTTCTATGGATTCTTTCGCAGCTTTACGGCCATTTTTGACTAATGTATTAAATTGATTAAAATCTGACCAATGAAGCCCTAATGTATCAGGTTTAATTACAAAATCAGCTTGATTGGATAATTCAGATTTAAGCCTCAAAGATGTAACCATATCCGCCCGCTTCATGATGTCAATCATATTTGGCTCTTCTAGGATTCCCAAGGCATACCTGGAAATATCTACCGCGAGAATGAAATCGCAATTCCCCTGTAATATGGGTACAGGAATAGGCATACTCACACCGCCATCCACTATCAATTCAGAATCATTTCCTGCAGGCTGAACAAACCCGGGAATGGACGAACTTTGAACCAATGCATCTACCAAATTTCCCGACTCAATGACCAAATCATTACAGGATTGCAGATCGGTTGCCAACACGCTCATTGGAACCTTTAAATCACTAAAATCTTTTATGGGGACTAAATAAGAAATGGCATTTCGAAGAGGTATCTGTGACACAATCGATACACGATTTAACCCCATCATCACTACATAGGTATCTTTTACTTTTTTTGCGATCTGATCCAGAACTGAATCAGGGTTCCTGTCATCTAACAATCTTCGAGACCTTAGGCCATCAAATGCGTCACTTTTTAAAAAATTTCGAAAATGATCCTCCACCCAAAACGGATCGCCTGAAGCTGCATACATAGCACCAATAATTGAGCCTGCACTGGTCCCGGCAATGAGGCCAATCTCGATTCCCGCCGAATGCAATTCCTGTAACACGCCTATATGTGCTGCGCCCCTGGCGCCGCCACCCCCAAGGGCCAATCCCAAAAAGGGTTTTGTCATATAGTTCGCTTCTCCAAACGAACATTCATTTCCACACGCTGGTGAGGAATATCTTTGTCATCCCGGGGAAGATTGACAATTTGATCAATCACTTGGGTTCCTTCAATTACTTGACCGAAAACAGTATACTGACCATCTAAATGGGAAACGTCACCTGCACAAATAAAAAATTGACTTCCACTGCTATTTGGATGGCTCGAGCGTGCCATGGATAAGATGCCATGCTTATGTTTCAATTCATTGAATTCCGCAGGGATGTTCCAAGTAGTTGAATCCTTTTCATTCCCTACACCAAAAAATTTCGCTGCATGTCCACCCATTCCATAAGAGGCTTTATTTTCACCCTTGGTGTTTGGGTCGCCGCCCTGGATCACAAATCCCGGGATTACCCGGTGAAATATCGTGCCATTATAATATCCAGTTTTAGCGTGGAGTTTAAAACTTTCCACATGCTGAGGTGCCGTATCTTCAAAAAAATCAACAACCATATCTCCATATTGTGTGGTGATGATAGCTAATTCTTGTGTGACCATTATTTCTATTTCCTTTTTATTGTTATTGGTGTTGGGGTCGCCTCTAAATCCATCAATGGATACGGTATATACCCCGGATTGTGGTGGTTTAAAATTCAATACAGATGAAATTGATGTTTTTTCATTTAATCGAATTGTAATTGATTCTTCAAAATTATTGCTGCTATTTTTTACTGATAATGATAAAGGATCCTGAATAGGTGTATCGCATTTAATTTCAAGTTCTAATTTAACTTCTTCACCTTTTGAGATATTTATTGATGAAGAGGATAGTACTGAAATCTTCAGATCATTTGTAGATACACTGCATCCACAAAGTGCGAGACAAATGAATAATGAGATTTTTAATTTCATTTTGAGTAACGACTCCCCGGTTTTTGAATTGGGATGTCAGCCAAGTCTTCGGGAATTTCATTTTCCCCGTAACTGACTGCATCCATTTGAATGATTGAAAATTGATTTGGGTGTAATTGAGCAGAACCGTTGCTTCGATCTACCAACACACCCACTCCGATAATGTTCCCGCCTTCCTCTTCCACAAGGTCCATAACTTCTTTGACTGATCCACCTGTGGTCACCACATCCTCCACCACCAAGACTTTTTCTCCGGATTGAATCTCAAA
>CAXFCD010000078.1:0-8498 GCA_964001155.1 uncultured bacterium
GCGCTCGCATTTTAACCACCCTTGTCCATGAAATGAAAAAACGTGATACACAATTTGGATTAGCAACGTTGTGCGTCGGCGTGGGGCAAGGTGTGTCAACCCTCGTGGAGAATTGTTGATGGATCGCCCTCTTTCTGGCATTCGCGTTTTAGCGTTGGAACAATATATGGCTGGTCCTTATTGTTCTATGCTGTTGGCTGACGCCGGCGCAGATGTCATAAAAATTGAACGTCCCGGTATCGGCGACCCTCGTCGTGCCATTCCACCCTTTGCTGAAAAAGATGGTGTTAAAAAAGCCGGTGGTTTCATGGCCTACAATCGCAATAAAAAAAGTGTGTGTCTGAATGTAAGGACTGAAGAAGGGAAACAGGTTTATTACGATTTGGTGAAATCCTCCGATGTTGTGGTTGAAAATATTCGTCCCGGCTCCACAGATAAAATGGAAATCGGGTATAAATCACTGAAAAAAATAAATCCTAAATTGATTTATGCAGCCATCTCCGGATTTGGCCGACTGGAAGGCTATAAAGGCCCCGATTCAGATCGCCCTGCTTTTGATATTGTTGCTGAAGCTATGAGTGGTATTATGCACGTTGTAGGGTTTCATGATAAACCGCCCTCATGGACGATTTACGGCATGGCGGATATTTACACCGGACTCTGCACCTCCTACGCCATCACCCAAGCATTGCTCCAACGAGAGCGAACCGGAAAAGGTCAATTTGTAGATAGCTCCATGCTGGATGCTATGATCTCGCTCAACGAACGAATGGTCATGCTCTACACCATGACAGGCGAAGAACCGCACCGCGGAAGATTAAAACATCTTTATCCCCGTGCTGCTTTCAAATGTAAGGATGGCTATATTGCAATGAACGTTCCTGATGATCGGGTGTGGGCACGATTGTGTGATATTATTGGACGACCTGATCTAGTAGAAGATGACCGGAGCAAGACTGGAACTGCACGGAGCGCCAATACTGAATTGTTAAATCCCATTATTGAATCATGGTTGCTAGAAAAAACAAGGTCAGAAGCGGAAACAATTTTGAATAATAATGGTGTCCCGGTTGGCCCTGTGAATACAGCGAAAGATATTTTTAAATCAGATCAAGTGAAAGCCCGTAAGGCAATTGTTGATATTGATGATCCTGAAGTAGGCACGTATCAATTCGCACGGGGACCAGTGATGCTTTCCGGTTCTCCGGAGATAGATACGAATCCTGCACCGGATTTAGGGCAACATACGCGTGAGGTGTTAACGGAAGTACTTCGTTATTCTGATAATCAAATTGAAAAATTAATTCAATCAAAAACCATAGAGATTCCAACATAAACATGAGACAGTTTTTTAGTACTTTATTTTTTATTTCTTTATTACAAATTTCTTTTGCAGCGAATTCAAATCCAGTTTTTGGTGAAAATGGCATGGTGGTCTCCACAAGCCGACAAGCGTCCGAAGCGGGAATTAAAATCCTTAAAAAAGGTGGGAATGCTGTGGATGCAGCTGTGGCAGTTGGGTTTGCTCTGGCAGTCACTTCATCCGGGAATGGAAATATCGGCGGCGGTGGATTTATGGTGGCAGCTATGGCAGATGGCGAAATATTCACAATCGATCATCGGGAAAAAGCACCGGCGGCGGCTCATCGTGATTTATTCTTAAATGATTCCGGGAATGTGGTTCCGGGCATGTCCCTTTTGTCAAGAGCAGCCAGCGGCGTTCCGGGAACAGTGGATGGTTTGATTAGTGCATTAGAAGATCATGGCTCAGGGAACATCTCTTTACAGCAAGCACTGGCACCGGCTATCAAACTGGCTGATAAAGGATTTTACCTTTCCCATTATGAAGCACGACGGTTTAATAATTATAAAGAATTCTTCGAACGGAATGATGCTGCAGCAGAAATATTTAATCGGAAAGATGGGAACCCCTGGAAAAAGGGCGACAAATTCGTTCAATCTGATTTATCCAAAACGTTGAAACGAATTGCGAAATATGGCAGAGATGGATTTTACACTGGTCCTGTTGCAGATTTGATTGTTGAAGAAATGGAGCGAGGAAACGGTCTTATCACACATGAAGATTTAGAAAATTATACTTCTGTTTACCGCGATCCTGTTCAAGGAGATTATAAAGGATATAAAATTGTATCCATGGGTCCGCCCAGTTCCGGCGGCGCTCTTCTAGTCAATATGATGAATATGCTGGAACATTATCCCGTGGATTCGTTGGGCTGGAATTCATCTGATTATATTCATGTCATCACTGAGGTTGAGCGTCGAGCTTATGCTGATCGTGCTGAACATATGGGTGATCCTGATTTTTGGGATGTTCCCGTGGAAATGCTCACATCCAAAGATTATGCAGCACATCGCATTACTGACATTTCTCTGGAAAATGCAACGCCCAGTGAATCCGTGTCTGCAAGTGGTGCCCCCGGATACGAATCCAGGGAAACCACCCATTATTCTGTGGTAGATCAATGGGGAAATGCTGTGAGTGTGACCACCACAATTAATTTAAGTTATGGCGGTGGACATTTGGTGAAAGGAGCCGGATTTTTCCTCAATAATGAAATGGATGATTTTTCATCCAAGTCCGGTGTTCCCAATGCATTTGGACTCGTAGGGAATGAAGCCAATGCAATTCAACCAGGAAAACGACCTTTATCTTCCATGACGCCAACTATTGTTTTAAAAGATGGAAAACCATTTATGGTGATTGGTTCTCCCGGCGGGTCCACAATTATCACCACCACGATGCAAGCAATTTTGAATGTAGTGGAACACGGAATGGACATAAAGGAAGCAGTGGCATCGTCACGATTTCATTCCCAATGGTTACCGGATGTGATTATGACAGAACCGAGAGGACTTTCAAAAGATGTCATTAAAAACCTGGAAGCAAAAGGTCATACCTTAGTTCCTTATAAATGGGGCTACATCGGCGAAGCCAATGGGATTTTAATCACCGAAGACGGCTTTTATGGCGGAGGTGATAGCCGAGGCGAAACTTCAGCCGTTGGATATTAATTTTTTTAACGCAAAGTTGCTGAGTCGCAAAGTATTTCATCCTGCGTCTTCCATCTCCAATCCTAACCCGCCGGAGATGGGCAAGTCCTAATTCCCTGCCTGCCTGCAGGCAAGCTTATTCTAAAAGATCATCTACTAAATTCAAGTAAATGGATGGGCCAACTAACAAAGCTCGTTCATCCATGGTAAAATGTGAACAATGATGGGGTGTTTCGAATAGTTTTTCTTCATTTGGCGCTGAACCCACAAAGAAAAAGCATCCCGGAATTTTCTGTAAATAATAGGCAAAGTCCTCGCCACCCATGGAGAGATAAGGCATCCCTGCTTTTTCTCCAACGACTTTTTCGGCAGCCTTTAAGACGTTCTTTGCTGGCTCACCATGATTAATTGTAGGCGGGTAACCGTCTTCATAATGAAAAGAAATTTTCGCTCCAAAAGTCTTTTCCACACCGGAAATCATCTCAGCCATTCTTGTTTTGATGAGTTGTCTGTTTTCTTCCGTATAAGCTCGGGCTGTCCCAGACAAAGTAACTTCATCAGAAATAATATTAAAATTATGTCCGCCTTGAATCTTCCCCACTGTGATAACAGTACTCTCCAAAGGATTGGTGTTACGGCTCACAATTGTTTGGAAGGCTTGAATCAAATAGGATGCCACAACGACCGTATCTACTGTCCCTTGCGGTGCAGCGCCATGGCCACCAATTCCCTTAATCGTGATGTCAAACATATCCGCAGCGGCAAGAACGGGACCCTCCTTCACGCCAACTTCTCCAACCGGTTGATAATTCCAAACGTGAATCCCATAAATCTCATCCACACCATCCAAACAACCATCTTCGATCATGTATCGTGCGCCACCTGCACCTTCTTCAGCTGGCTGGAAAATAAATCGGACTTTCCCTTTAAACCCATTGTCAGATTGGGTGAGTGCTTTGGCTGCACCCAATAGCATTGCCATGTGTCCATCATGCCCGCATGCGTGCATGACGCCATCATGTTTGGATGCAAATTCCAAGCCACTGGTTTCTTGCATGGGCAATGCATCCATATCAGCTCGGAGTGCGATTGTGGGGCCATCGCCAAAATCCAAATCTGCTGTTACACCTGTTTTCCCTACATTCATTTTGGGAGAAAGGCCAAATGATCTGAGCAATTCTCCAATTACTTTTGACGTGCGGTGTTCTTCAAATCCCAACTCTGGATATTGATGAAAATCTCGTCGCCAATCGATGATATTTTTTTCTATGTCTTTAATTTCTGGTCTAATATTCATTTTTCAACTGATTTTAATTATTAAGACATTGTAGCTAATTGTCCGCAACCGGCATCAATGTCCGTTCCCTTGCTCCAACGAATTGTCACAGGAAATTGTGCATTTTTCAATGGATTTAAAAACGCTTCAATCGTTTCATCATTTGGACGGTGATATTGACCGCCAATCTCATTGTATGGTATTACATTCAATTTACAATCTACAGAATTTAATAACTGCTTTAGCTTTGTTGCATCTGTTGGTTTATCATTGATTCCCGCCATGAGCACATATTCAAATGTAATCCTGTTTCTGGAATGATAAGCATAATCCTTGGATGCCTTTAATAAATCTTTAAAGGTGTGTGCCTTGGTGATGGGCATTGTTTTCAATCGTTGTTCATAATCCGAGCCGTTCAGGCTTACCGCAAGTTTATAAGGGTGCTTTTCCTCAGAAAATTGGCGAATCTTTGGCACAATGCCTGCAGTAGAAATGGTGATACGCCATGCGCCCATATTGATACCTTTTGGATGATGAAGCAAATCGGCCGCAGCGATTGAATTTTTATAATTTAAAAATGGCTCCCCCATTCCCATAAAAACCACATTGGTGATTTTTTGGTCACTCAATTTCTGAAGTTGAAGAAATTGATCTACAATTTCACCTGGTGACAAATTTTTTATAAATCCCATTTTTGCTGTAGCGCAAAAATCGCAATCCACTGCACAACCAACTTGTGTGGATAAACAAACCGTAATCCGCTTCCCCTCTTTCATAAGCACAGATTCTATCCGATTACCGTCATTGAGTTCAAAAAGGATTTTTCTCGTTTGTTTCGAAGGAGACTCATCACGATTTAGCATTTTTAATGGATGAATCTGAATGCCTTCCAATTTTTTTCTAAAAGATTTGGATAAGTCGGTCATGGATGGAATATCATCCACTTGCTGCCGATATAGCCAATCGAAAAGTTGTCGCCCTCTAAATGGTTTTTCTCCTAAGGATTCCGCAAAAGATTCCAACTCATTCATCAATTGACCAATAAGCGGTTTTTGTTGATTGTCATTTTGTTGTGACATAGCACCAAATTTCCGAAGTCATGGCATCATCTCAAATGGGAATCTCTTTTTTTAAGGAACTTTTCTAATCTATTCAAATTCCATTTCCCATCTACCATCACACATCCTAATCCTAAATCCTAATGCTTATCGTAATTCCAAATTTCTTTCATCTTCCATCATGGAAGGATTCACTCTTTTTAGGCTCAGGCTCTTGCGGTAAGTTTCGCCCCAATTTATAAATTCAAAACAAAGATATTTTATGACTGATTCACAAAAAGATTTAGCTATTCTGGAAAAACTCTCGGACGCAAGACAATCCTTCTTTAATGAAGTTGGAAAAGTTGTTATAGGGCAACAAGGCATCCTTGATCATATGCTTATTGCACTACTTGCACGAGGGCATTCCCTTCTAGTGGGCGTTCCAGGATTGGCAAAAACACTTCTGATTAAAACACTTTCCGATGTGCTGGACCTTTCTTTTAAGCGAATCCAATTCACACCGGATCTCATGCCCAGTGACATCACTGGGACAGAACTCATAGATATTGACCAAAACACAGGTCAGCGTTCTTTTCGATTTTATCAAGGACCAGTTTTTGCCAATATTGTTTTAGCAGATGAAATCAACCGAACGCCTCCCAAAACTCAGGCCGCACTCCTAGAAGCCATGCAAGAGCATAAGGTCACTGCTGGTGGTAAAACTTATGACTTGGATGAACCTTTTTTTGTATTGGCCACACAAAATCCAATTGAACAGGAAGGAACCTATCCACTCCCCGAAGCTCAATTAGATCGTTTTATGTTTAATCTAAAAATTGATTACCCATCTTCCGATGATGAGGTCGCAATTGTCCGAGAGACCACTATGGTAGAATCAAAATCACTTCAACCTGTGATGTCAAAAGATGAAATTGCATCTTATCAGGATTTGGTTCGCAGAGTCCCTGTAGCAGATAATGTGGTGGAATATGCTGTGAGATTGGTCAGTGCTACTCGACCTCATAATGATTCATCCCCTGAGTTTATTCAACAGTCTGTTGATTGGGGCGCTGGTCCAAGAGCTTCCCAGTATCTTGTTTTAGGCGCAAAAGCAAAAGCGATTTTGGATGGACGACCAACGCCAAATATTGAGGATATTCGTTCCTTGGCTCTTCCGGTTCTTCGCCACCGTGTTTTGCCAAACTTTAATGCTGAAGCGGAAGGATTGAAAGTGGAAGATATTCTTAAACAACTCATGGCTACTATTACTGAATAGGCATGGCTCCCCTCGCTGACAAACGGAATTATCTCCAACCGGAAACGGTTGCAATGCTCAATTCCATGGCGTTGCGGGCAAGGCTCGTTGTGGAAGGTTATATCATTGGGCAGCATCGAAGCCCATACCATGGATTCTCTGTGGAATTTGCAGAACATCGGGCTTATGGTTCCGGGGATGAAATTCGCCACATTGATTGGAAATTATTCGGAAAAACCGATCGCCTTTATGTAAAACGGTATGAAGAAGAAACAAACCTCCGTTCTCATATTATTTTGGATACAAGCGGCTCCATGCTCTACAAAAGTGGTTCTGTTTCAAAATTGAATTATGCCAATTCCTTGACTGCAGCCCTCTCCTATTTAATGATCAATCAGCAGGATGCTGCAGGGTTGGTTCAATTTTCAGATCGGATTGATACCTTCATCCCTGCAAAATCAAAACCAAGTCATTTAAATGCAATTTTGACAAAACTGGATGATGAACGAACCGGTAATGATACAGACCTTGAACCGGTTCTCCATGAAATGGCAGAACGATTTAATAAACGCGGATTGGTGGTTTTAGTCTCCGATCTTTTTGACGAGCCGGAACGCATCATGAATGGGTTAAAACACTTCCGCCACAAAAAACAGGAAGTGATTGTTTTTCACATTTTGGATCGAAAAGAATTGGAATTTGATTTCAACACTCGGACAAAGTTTTTAGATATGGAAACCGGTGAAGAAATCACCACAGAACCGTGGCACATTCGGGAAAATTATTCAAATCTGATCTCAGGTCTTCAGAATTTTTATCAAAAAGAATGCCGACAGCAATTAATTGATTATGTCCCCTTATTTACAGACCAGAATCTGGATTGGGGATTGACAGAATATTTTAATAAAAGAAAAAAATTGATATAAAAAAAGCCCCGTGCTTAAATAATGATCAGCAAACAGGGCTTTTAATTATTAAATAGAACTGGGGTTAATTTCCTTCGGCAACATCCCTCTTATAGCGAATTAATTCCAGTGTTTTCTGATAAGTAGGCTTGTTGTCAATGTCAATAATCATAACAGCTTTAATTTTTTTCTCAGCTTTCCGATACCAACGGGAAGCCTCATCCAAATCTTTTTCAAATCCTTCAGCGCCGTTGAGATAGTTATTGCCTAATCCTTCATAAGCCTGGGCCATCCCTAAAGCTGCTTCAAAATCCTCATCATTCAAATAGAATGCTTCATCAAATGATGTTTCTGCCTCACCAAAATTCTGCATTTGATTATGAATTACACCCAAGTTAAAGTAAAGGTCAGCTTTTACAATTTTATCTTCCTCATTGGAAATAGCATTTTCAAAGACCTCAATGGATTTTTCTTTTTGTCCCAGGTCATAGTACGTCCCGGCTAACTCCCGGAGGACTTTACTGTTGGAGGGTTCCAAAGAAGCTGCTTTTTCATAATAAGGGAGCACATCCTCAGATGGAACATCGGCCCGAACTAAAATTTGCCCTGCGCTAAAATTCGCATCAAAACTTTCGGGATTTTTTTCCACAGCAACCAGAACTGCATTTTTTGCTGCTTCTTTATCGCCCTTGTCAAAATAACATTGTGCCAATGAGGTGTGGGCGTTTGCGTCAGGAGGATTAATAATGGCTGCATTTTGAAAATGAATAATGGCCACATCCAGATAGTTTTGTTTATTGTCCGGATCTTCCTGGATTTTTTTAAATTGTTCAACACCGATGTTAAACTCCTTTGCCCAGTAAAACTCGGTGTAATTATTAACAGCTTTTTCTACAGTAGTAAATGTACCCCTTACTTCGATTTTCCTGTTGGGGTCAATGGACATGGCTAAATCGAGCATATCTTTCATCTCCTGCCATTCTTCTCTCTCGGCATGAATTTCAACTGCC
>CAXFCD010000079.1:0-2523 GCA_964001155.1 uncultured bacterium
GAAATAGATGGTGCAATGTCAGGAAATGTATGCCGTTGTGCGACTTATTTCCGCATCCGTGACGCCATCAAATTGGCATCTCAAAAGCTGGAGGCGTAAGATGGAAAAAAATATAAGCCGACGTCGTTTCCTAAAAAATTCAGCCGCAACCTCTGTTTCCTTGATTATAGGTCTGAATTCTAAAGGCATCCTTGCAACAAACAAAACCAACACCGTGATCAATCCTTTTGTACGGATGGACCAGGAAGGATTTGTGACGGTGATTGCAAAGCACTTCGAAAATGGTCAAGGCATCTCAACGGGTTTAGCAACACTTTTAGCAGAAGAAATGGATGCAGATTGGGAAAAGGTCAAAGTCGAATTTGCTCCTGCCAATGCTGAACAATATAAACACACATTTTGGGGTTATCAGGCAACTGGTAATTCTGAATCCATTGCCAATTCTTTCATGCAGTACCGTGCTGCAGGAGCAATGGCAAAAGATTTGATGATTCGTGCTGCTTCCAAAAAATGGGGTGTCAAAACAGATGAAATTGATGTCCAAAATGGCATCATGAGGGTTGGTACAAAGAAAGGCTATTTTGGGGAATTTGTTACCGATGCAGTAAATCTCACCCCATCAAAGAATCCGAAATTAAAAACACCTGATCAGTTCAAACTTATCGGGAATCAGGATCTCTCCCGAAAGGATAATGAAGCAAAAACTGACGGGTCTGCCATCTATGGAATGGATGTTAAAGTACCAGGCATGGTGTATGCCTCAGTGGTACGAAGTCCAAGGTTTGGCGGGACCTTAAAAAGCTTCGATGTAAGCAAGGCGAAAAGAGTTCCTGGATTTATTGAAGCAAAGGTTTTTCCTGATAAAAGAGGTGTCATCGTTTATGCAAAAAATACTTGGTCTGCTTTTCAAACCAAAAAAGCCCTTTTCACCAAATGGGATTTTTCAAATGCAGAATCGAGAAGCACTTCGGACATGGTTTCTGATTGTCAGAAGCTCGCAGAGAATCCGGAATTTGAACCACGACCATTCAAAACAGATGATGACAACCAATCAGTAAAGGATTTAAACCATCTCGAAGCAGAATTCTTTTTCCCCTTCCTGGCTCATTCTCCCATGGAGCCACTCAACTGCATCATTGAACCTACCAAAAATGGAGTTCGTTTTTATGACGGCTGCCAAAATCCTAGCGGAGTCCAGTGGGCATCCAGTTATATCCTTGGATTGCAGCCTCAGCAAATCGAAGTAAAAACGATCTATGCCGGAGGATCATTTGGACGTCGGAATTCACCCGCGGTTAAAGATCTCTACCAAGCAGAGGCAGCAATAGCATTTGCATTGCTAGGCAAGAAGACCCCAGTCAAGTTGGTCTGGGACCGAGAGGATGATATAAGGGGTGGTTACTATCGTCCGATGGCATTTCATAAAACGAAAATTGGACTTGATGCCAATGGGAAAATTCTTCGATGGGACCACCGTATTGCTACCAAATCGATTTCAAAAGGAACCGATTTCGAAAAATTCCTTGTGCATAATGGGGTCGACCATTTTTCAGTGGAGGGTTGTGTCGACACCCTTTATCAACTTCCAAACATGTCGGTTGGCTTAAGTGATTTCAAATCGTCCATTCCAGTCCTTTGGTGGAGAGGGGTAGGACACACTCACACCGCCTATGCGATGGAAAGTCTTTTGGATATGGTTGCTCAGAGGACAGGAAAGGATCCAATTGAATTACGATTGGATTTGCTTAATTCTAACGATTTGAAACAACAAAGAATGGCTCATGTGCTGAAGATTTCGCGTCGCCGTTCTGGTTGGAACAAAGGAAACAAACGTGGATTTGCCGCGCACTATTCTTATAAAACCTTTGTTGCCGTTGTTGCCGATGTCAGCGCCACCGGTAAGCAGGTCCATATAGACAAGCTGCATATTACGGTTGACTGTGGAGTCCCTGTTAATCCGGATGTGATCCGGGCTCAAATGGAAGGTGGTGCTGGTTATGGATTAGGAGCTCTGCTTAGAAACGAAATTACGTTTGCAAAGGGTCAGGTTGAACAATCCAATTTTGACAACTACCTTCCGCTGCGAATCTCAGATATGCCAGAAATTGATGTCGAAATTGTTATGTCTAATGAAACTCCAAGTGGAGTTGGTGAACCCTCCGTTCCTCCCACTGGACCTGCCGTGGCCAATGCGATTTTTGCTGTCACAGGAAAACGTATTTTGGAACTTCCGATGACACAATCGGGATTCCAATTTGTTTAACCCTTGTCTTCATCAAAACTTCTACTTTTTAGTTCTATTAAGTAGAAGTTTTGTGTATTCGCAAATATTTTAAGATGAATGAAGTATTTTACTAACAGTTGAAATGAAAAATGATTACTGGAGAAGGAATGAAATTGAATCTAACCAAAACCATTCAAATTCCTGTAGTTGGTTTTGGAACTTATCTCATCAATGCTGACGAAGCAAAGAACTTTGTTTTCAATGCCCTTCAATGCGGATATCGTCATGTCGATACTGCC
>CAXFCD010000080.1:0-4576 GCA_964001155.1 uncultured bacterium
CATAAAAAAGCCTCTCCAAAACTGGAGAGGCTTTTTAAAGAATCAGATTGGATCTGATGATTTTTACATCATGCCGCCCATGCCGCCCATGCCACCCATTCCTGGATCTGGCATTGGAGGCATTTTTTCATCCTCTGGAATATCGGTAACAGCTGCTTCTGTGGTGAGCACCATGCCTGCGATGGATGTTGCATTTTCTACAGCAACACGAGCCACTTTCGCAGGATCAATGATACCCGCTTCAAACATATTCACGTAACTACCATCACGAGCATCGTAGCCATAATCATCTTTTCCTTCGCGAATTGCCTGTACAACGATAGATGCCTCAGCGCCTGAATTGGTACAAATTTGGCGAATCGGGGCTTCCAATGCTCGACGCATGATTTCCACACCAACTGTTTGATTTTCATCCACCTTTACATTATCCAAGGCTGAAACAGAACGAAGCAAAGCCACACCACCACCGGGAACAATCCCTTCTTCAACAGCAGCGCGGGTTGCGTGAAGTGCATCTTCTACGCGGGCTTTCTTTTCTTTCATTTCTACTTCAGTGGCAGCACCTACGTTGATCACCGCAACACCGCCTGACAATTTCGCCAAACGTTCTTGCAGTTTTTCACGGTCATAGTCGGAAGTCGTTTTATCAATTTGGACTTTGATTTCATTGATACGTGCTTTGATCGCATCTGCAGATCCACCACCATCAACGATAGTTGTATTATCTTTATCAGAAACAACACGTTTTGCTGTGCCGAGATAATCAAGGTTCGCATTTTCCAGTTTGTATCCTGCATCTTCAGAGATGACGGTTCCACCGGTCAAGACAGCAATATCTTCTAACATTGCTTTCCGGCGGTCACCAAACCCGGGTGCTTTCACAGCCAATACTTTGAATGTACCGCGGAGTTTGTTTACAACCAATGTCGCCAATGCTTCACCTTCAATATCTTCAGCAATAATAACAACAGGTTTACCTGTTTGAACTACTTTTTCCAATAAAGGAAGTAAGTCTTTCATGTTGCTGATCTTTTTATCATGAATCAAAACGTATGGATCTTCCATTTCAGCGTCCATGGATTCAGAATTGGTCACAAAATAAGGTGATAAGTATCCACGGTCGAATTGCATCCCTTCAACGAATTCAAGGAATGTTTCAGCAGTTTTGGATTCTTCAACAGTGATTACACCGTCTTTCCCTACTTTTTCCATGGCTTCAGCAATTTTATCGCCGATTTCGCTATCATCGTTTGCAGAAATAGTTGCTACTTGAGCAATTTGTTGTGAATCGGGCAAATCTTTGGATTGGCCTTGGATCGCTTCCACAACAGCATCACGAGCGGCATCAATGCCTCGTTTGATTGCCATAGGATTCGCACCGGCGGTCACATTCTTAATACCTTCGGTGACGATGGATTGTGCTAAAACAGTGGCTGTGGTGGTTCCATCTCCTGCAACATCAGAAGTTTTGGAGGCCACTTCGCGGACCATTTGAGCGCCTACATTCTCGAGTTTATCTTCGAGTTCGATTTCTTTTGCAACGGTAACACCATCTTTGGTAACAGTGGGTGCACCGAATTTTTTCTCAATAACGACATTCCGTCCTTTAGGGCCCAGAGTGACTTTAACCGCATTGGCTAATTTGTCTACACCGGCTTTTAAAGAACTGCGAGCGTCGAGAGAATATGCAATGTCTTTTGCCATTTTTTTATCTCCTTACAGTACGGCTAAAATGTCGCTTTCGCGCATAATTACATAATCCGTGCCCTCAAGCGCGATCTCTGTTCCGGAATATTTTCCATAGAGAACAGTATCTCCTGATTTCACGGTCATTTCTACAATTGTGCCGGCATCGCTGGCCTTGCCTGGTCCAACCGCAACAACAGTACCTTGCTGTGGTTTTTCTTGGGCAGTATCTGGCAGGATGATTCCCCCGGATGATTTTTCTTCAGCCGCAGCAGGTTCCACGACAACGCGGTCTGACAATGGCTTAAGGTTTAAACCCATTTCTTCAACTCCTTTGTATGTTGATGTTTTAATTAAAAACTTTTTTAAAAGCGGCGGCGAAATTACCGCACAATTTCTATTTAATTCAATATTTAAGAGAGAATTATATGCAATCTTAAATTGTCACAAACCTTACAAAGAATATACCAATTTGTTTAATAATTCATTTTGGTCGATTTAATGACAATAAATTGTCAATATGGCAAAGTATTGCCTTATTTCCCTGTAGAACCGAACCCGCCTTCTCCACGCGTTGTTTCTGTCAATTCGTCCACTAGTTCAAAATGAATAGGACTTCCATCCATGGCAACCAATTGAAATAAACGTTGCCCTTTTTCTACAGTATATGCTTCAGTTTTTATATTATCTACTGCTGCCATGATTTCTCCACGATAGCCGCCATCAATGAGTCCAATGGAATTACATTGGCGAAGCGGTGTTTTAGCAATGCTCGATCTTGGCATGAGTAAATAAGGTTTATTTTCCACCGTTTCACAGGCGATACCCAAATGGATTCGGGTGGTCTCGCTTGCTTCAATGGTTTGATCTTTGGTTACAAATAAATCTATACCTGCATCACCATCATGAAAATGACCATGGTTTTCATAGAGTGATTTTACAGAATCGTTGAATGGTTTAATTTTTAAATGCATGTTATTTTAATTGCTTTTTTATTTGAATTATATGTTCCGGGGTTGATCCGCAACAGGCACCAACCACATTTGGATGATGTTCTAAAATCGCCTGAATGCCGGCGGTGAAGTTAGAATCATTGATTACATCAAAATAATCATTTTCATAATCTGTTTTTCCCAAATTTGGATAGGTTCCCCAACATCCTTTCCAACTCAATTTAAGATTCTCAATGGTTGCCATTGCAATATCAATTGTATTACAATTTATGAGTAGACAATTGACAGAATTTTCCGGAATGGAATTGATCACGTCTGACAATGATGTTCCATCTAAAATATGATTTTCATCTTTCATGATAAGACTAAGCCAAATCGGGAGTTGATAAGATAATGATAAATTTATCCCGATTTCGATCTCATTAATATTCCCCATGGTCTCGAACAGAATCAGATCCACACCGGCGTCATCCAACCATTCCATTGTTTTTCCATAAGATTCTTCAGCAACTGATTTTCCGGGAAAATTTTCTGGCGAATAACAATCTTCAATTGTTGTGATGGATCCAGCAATTCTCACACCATCAGTTTTTGCATTTTGGGCAGATTCAACAGCAGAATACAGACTTCGTTTTGCCCTCTCTTTTGCATCTATTTCTTTGAACCCAGCTTTTTTATAAGTCCATGTTGTAGATCTGAATGTGTTTGTCGTTATGACAGTTGAACCTGCGTTGATATAATCCTGGTGAATTGTTCTAACAATTTCCGGATGAATGATATTTGCATCAGCAGACCATAATGGTAATTCACACGGAACACCATTTCGGATCAATTCTGTGCCCATGGCACCATCTAAAATGATTGGACTTTCTGCCATTTTATTTCTTCATTAAATAATATAATCCAATGCTGGATAAAATAATACCAACGCCAATCATAGACTCAAAGGTGGTCTCTTGAAAAGAGTAAAATAAAATCCAAAGATTTACAATCAAAAAGATGAATGGTGTGATTGGATATCCCCAAACTTTGTATGGACGAATCAGATTTGGTTCTTTTACTCTTAAAACAAAAAGTGAAATCACCGTTAGTGTCGTCGTTATAATGAGAGAAATCCCTGCATACATGAGCACTTGCTCAAACGAAGATGTCAAAATGAAAACAAATGATAGAATTAGTTGAATCCAAAAAGCGTTTAATGGAATTCCTGCGTCATTTTTCTTTTTTAGAAATTCAAAGAATTCATGATCTTCGCCCATTATTTGCATAATTCTCGGACCAATGTAAACATAACTGCTCACCGTGGATAAAAGAAGAATTGAGATACCCAATCCAATAATGTTAGCACCTTGATTACCAAATATTTGAACCCCGGAAATGTAGCCTACTTCAACTTGTCCTTTCATAGCATCCATGGGCGTTGACAATAAAAACACAAAATTCAATAAAACATAGAGCACCATGACAAATGCTGTTCCCATAAGCATGGATTTGGAGATATTCACTTTTGGATCTTGAATTTCACCTGCAATGTAAACAGCAGAATTCCAACCAGTGTACGCGTAAGAAACCCAAACCAAACTCACTGCAAAACCGGAACTCAGCAACAAAGCCCCATCTCCCGGTTTTGGTAAAATTGAAATATCTTGCGGCACATTAACAACGAATCCAAATGTGATAAAAATGAGAATTAATCCAATTTTTATTGCAGTTGATCCATCTTGAAATAATGTACCCCATTTTACACTTTTCATATGTAATCCATGGAAGCCAATCATGACGACAGAGGCTACAATTGTTGAACTTAAATCTGGAAAAACTGCAGCCAAATAGCTTCCCAATGCCATGGCTGCCAATACAGCCGGTGCGGTAAATCCAACCGTGGCAGAGACTATCCCTGCACCAAATCCAATGGACGGATGAATAATCCGGCTCAA
>CAXFCD010000081.1:0-10954 GCA_964001155.1 uncultured bacterium
CAGCATATTTCTATTTTATATCCCATCGCCTGAATCCTTATCTCCCGAAGGTCATCGCACGCTCATCATTGTTGTCATTGCCCTCATTCTGATTATCGGTGAAGTCATTCCACTGCCTGCTGTGGCCATTTTAATCCTGATTTTAGAAGTGGTATTTGGGATTGATACGCCCAACGGGGTGGCCACATCATTCATGAGTGATGCGGTATTTTTCATCATGGGATCTCTCATGATGGCCGTAGCCATTGTAAGCCAGGGATTGGACAAACGGTTGGCTCTGGGTATTATTAAACTCACAGGGAATAAAACATGGCGTATCGTTTTTGGCTTTGTAGCCATTTCATCCATTCTATCATCCTTTGTAGGTGAACATACAGTGGCAGCCATGATGCTGCCCGTGGCATTGACCTTGATTCGAAATACAAGTGATGATCCCAAAACTGTCCATCGGTTGTCCACCATTCTATTATTTTCAATCGCCTATGGATGCGCCATGGGTTCAATCGGCACACCATCTGGTGGTGGGCGAAATGTAATTATGATTGGTTATATTTCAGAATTTGGATTGGGGAATATCTCTTACCTGGAGTGGATCAAATATGCCTATCCAATGCTGTTATTGGAAATCCCCATTGCCGCGGCATTGCTCTGGATGACGTTTAAGCCCGATCAGCGAATTCTTGATTCAGCCGTACGGAAGCTAAAGGTCAAGGTTACGAAAGCTGGAAAAATGACCGGTAATCAAATGATGGCCATTGGCATTTTCATTGTGGTATTTCTTGGATGGGTATTTTTGAGTCCTTATCTGGGGCTGGGAATTGTGGCCTTGATTGGTGTATTTCTTTATCTATCTTTTGGACTCATCGAATGGCATGATATTAATCGTAATACAAACTGGGGTGTAATTTTATTATTTGGCGCAGCCATTTCACTGGGGATTCAAATGAAAGAAACCGGTGCTGCAGAATGGGTGGCAACCCGATCCATTAACGGCATGAGTATGTTCATTAATGATCTCGGATTTATGCAATGGTTCATTTCCGTTTTTCTTACCGGCATACTCACCAACTTTTTAAGCAATGCGGCTACTGTGGCCGTGCTTGGACCAATCGTTTTGGACATGGGCGGGAATCCGATAATTCTTGGGATTACCACATCCATTGCATCGGCCTTTGCCTATTTAACAATTGTAGCATCACCCACATGTATGATTATACATTCCAGCGGGCTGGTGAAATCAAGTGATTACCTTAAAGCAGGATGGAAGCTGTTTGTCATTTCCATTTTCCTTCTTTTCTTAATCTCAAACTTATACTGGCCATACTTATCATGAAATTTCTCATTGCAGTCGGAAGTAAAGACTATTCTGGTCCCACCCTTGAATTAGGCATGCGCGTTGCCAAGGCATTTAAGGCTGCTGTAGATATCGTCTATGTAGGTGATAAGATTAGCGCATTCAGTACATCAGAAGTGATTCTCGCCCAGGAGAACCTTGTGAACTGGGAGTTGGATCGGCAGGGTGTAGATGTACTCCAATGGGCTTATGAATATTTAGTTGAGAATAAATATATCAAATCTGAAAGTGATGAATTCAATACAGATAAATTGGTTCAGACGGATGATGATCGATGTGAAGTCCATCTAGAAGGACGAATGACACAAGAAGTGGGACTCATCTTAAGAAATGGGGACATCATCCAGCAGTTAAGAGATGAAGTGAAACGGAGTGGAATAGATGTGACGATTATTGGCGGAAGTGGTGAGCGACGAATGACCCACGATTTGGTTCAATATATTGATAGCTCAATGTTTGTGGTTAAAAATTTTAACCCTGATTTAACATATAAAATTCTATGTGGCGTGGATGATTCTCATAATACGAAAAGTGCCAGAAAATTTGCTGTACGTGTAGCACAAGCATTTGAGATCAATGTAGATTTATTAACCGTGAGTAAAAAAGATTATTTTGGAGAAGGGTACAAAGGTGCAGCAAATCGTGCTTCAAAATTCATGCGACGAAGTGGAATCAACGCAAAAAATCTTTTTAAAGTGGGCGATCCATCACGAACCATTGTTGATGTAGCAGGAGAGAATCATTTAATCATTATGGGAGCTTCCACTGCGTCGCCACTCAAAAAATTCTTTAAAAGCAGCAAACCGTTGGATGTGATGGGAAATTGTAACTGTCCAATATTGATTGTAAAATAGCTATCGATTTACACATTATCCATAAGGTAGTGTTTATATTTGATATTAAATCAATAACTCTATTTGTATTCTGAATAATCAATTTTAGATTTATAAATAAATAACAAAAGGGAATAATTATGTCATCAAGTACAAATCCCACTGCACATGCTTATAAAGTTGCAGTAGAAGAATTAGGTTTAAAACTTAACATTGCTAGGGCACTAGAAATGCCTGACAGAGAATTGACAGTTGAAGTACCTTTTAGAAGAGATAATGGAGAATTAGATAGTGTAATTGGGTTCAGAGTACAGCATAATAACACAAGAGGTCCATTTAAGGGTGGAATTAGGTACCATGATCATGTTGATATTGACGAAGTTCGATCTCTGGCGACATTAATGACTTGGAAAACTGCTTTAGTTGACATTCCTTATGGTGGTGGAAAGGGTGGTATTGGAGTCAACCCAATTAATTATTCTAAAACAGAGTTGGAAAGGATGTCGCGGCGGTTTTTTCGAGCGATCGATCCTGTAATTGGTATTAATATTGACATTCCTGCCCCGGATGTGAATACCAATGCTCAAGTTATGAGTTGGTTCATGGATGAATACAGTCAGATTCACGGATATTCGCCTGCGATTGTGACGGGTAAACCTTTGGAATTAGGAGGATCAGCGGGACGGGAGGCTGCTACTGGAAAAGGTACCGCAGTCATCACTCGTGAGACAGCTGAAAAAATGGGGATAGATCTAAACAATTGTAAGGTGGTCATTCAAGGCTTTGGAAACGTAGGGTCCTATGCAGCAAAATTTTTAGACGAATATGGTTGTAAAATAATTGCTGTAAGTGATGTAACAGGTGGTTTGTTTGACGAGGACGGGTTAGATATCCCTACACTTTTTGAATATAATTATCGTAATAAAACCATTGATGGTTTTGAACAAGGAAAGAAAATCACTAACGAGGAATTACTTGCATTGGAATGTGATTTTTTAATTCCAGCGGCATTAGGTAGTGCCATAAATGAATCCAATGTGGATTCATTGAATTGTAAGGTGATCATTGAGGCTGCGAATGGTCCTGTTACTGGTGATGCTGCAAATAAACTTTGGAATAAAAATATATCGATTATTCCTGATATTTTAACAAATGCTGGAGGCGTTACAGTATCTTATTTTGAGTGGGTACAAAATTTGCAACAGTTTAAATGGACGGAAGATGAGGTCAATAAAAAACTTGAAGAGAAAATGGTTCATGCTTTTAATGAGGTTTACTCTATCAAAAAAGAAAAAAATGTACCAATGCGAATAGCATCATTTATGGTTGCGATAGATAGAGTCCACAGCGCATATAATTTGCGTGAAGGATAAATCTTTATGGTATCGAGGATTTCGAGCAATTTACAAACCATAAAATTATATTAATTGATTAACTTTGATCTTAATATGGAGATAAAAACGTTATGGAAGTAATACACCCTATATTCAAATGGCTCCACATTATCGCAGGGATTACCTGGATTGGGCTATTGTATTTTTTCAACTGGATAAACGGGCATGTCGTGGCCACCATGGATGCTGACTCAAAACAGAAAGTCGTTCCCGAACTTATGCCGCGTACACTCTACTTCTTTCGTTGGGGTGCGGCGTGGACATGGGTCACTGGTGTAGTTCTACTTTATGTGATTTTCTGGGATGGTGCTCTCATGATGGGTGAATCTGCAGGAAATTATATGTTCGATGCAGGGACGGAAGTCACGGGGTTAGCTCATGGCATGTTGCTTTTAACCTTCGTCGCTGTTTTCCTTTATGATTACTTATACAGCAGCGGCTTGATCAAAGATGTGAGAGTGATGACAGTGGTAAGTTTTCTGTTGTTAGCGGGTGTGGTTTATCTCATGAAAGTGTATGCAGGCTTCAGTTATCGTGCGTTCAATATTCATCTTGGGGCCTTGTTTGGCACCAACATGGCATTTAATGTATGGTTCAGGATTTGGCCTGCTCAGCAACGTATTATTACTGCCGTCAAAAATGGGGAAGCACCCAATCCGGACGATGCAGGATTGGCTGGACTTCGCTCCAAGCACAATACTTATATGAGTGTACCTTTGATTTGGACCATGATTAATCAACATACCACTGCATTTGCCGGTGGACAATTTGGTATCACGGATTCAACAAATTGGTTGGTTCTCATGATAATGGTTGCATTGGGTTGGCATGTTGTGTGGCAGATTTATAAAAAATCCGGCACTATTAAAGGTTTCTAACTACCCCTTTCATACCAAAAAAGGGAAAACCCTCCGACGCAAATCGGAGGGTTTTTTGTTTATAGATGGAATGAAATCAAACAGTAATTTTCGCCCAGATATTGATAAAGATATTTTTTCTACCACCCTCAGTTCCCCCTTTAAAAGGGGGTCAAAATGATGAAGTAGAAAAACATACTTTTGAATTTCGTTAATCTTCACATGCAAGGTGGCAAACTAATTTAAAATGAAAATTGATCCCCATTTTCCTTCTTACTGGCGGAATTATGTCCTCCAAAGTCTGTATGCTACGTTAGCAGTTTTTGTTATCACTCTGGTCTTGGGGTTAGAACATGCGGTGGTGATTGCCAGCATTGGCGCAACTGCTTTTATTGTATTTGCCATGCCAAATAATATTTCAGGCCAGCCCAAACGAATCATCGGCGGACATTTGCTTGGATTTTTTGTTGGGTCTTGTTTTGCCGTTTTTCCATTTATGAGTGTTTTATTTTTCAGCGCTTTATGGTATGCATTAGCGGTGGGGATCACACTACTCCTCATGGTTGTTTTAGATTTTGAACATCCCCCGGCAGCTGGAACTGCCTTAGGGATGACGGTCACAGGTTATTCTCAGGATGCGGCGGTAGCAATTTTAACATCTGTTATTCTACTGGCAATTATCAGCCATTACGCTAAACCATTTATCCGGGATCTCGTTTGAAACGATCTACTGCAATTGGATTCCTTGTGTTGACAGGAATTCTCTGGAGCACGGGCGGATTTATGGTGAAATTGATTCCGTGGCCGCCCATTGTGATTGCAGGAATCAGAAGTGGCATTTGTGCTCTTTTTATATATTTATATGATAAACCGGAAAGACTTCAGTTTGGAAAATATACAGTAGGTGGCGCTATTTGCTATGCAGTAATGGTTATTTTTTATGTGTTGGCGAATAAAATGACAACTGCCGGAAATGCTATTATGATCCAATACACCGCACCGGTTTACGTGGCTATCTTTGGATTCTCATTTTTAGGAGAAAAATCTAGAAAATCGGATTGGTTAATAATTGGTACTGTTATAATAGGGTTGGGTCTTTTCTTTTTTGAAGAATTATCCTTCACCAGTTTCTGGGGTAATATTGCCGCCCTCATTGCCGGGTTCGGATTTGCGGGGACAACTCTTTTCATGCGAAAACAAAAAAATGGAAGACCCATTGATTCTGTTTTATTGGGCAATCTTCTGACTTTTTTAGTTTGTATTCCATTTGTTTTTCAAGACATTACAACAGATATAGAAACGTGGATTCAGATATCCTATCTTGGGGTTATTCAGTTAGGATTAGCCTACATTTTTTACAGCATTGCCATTAAGCATGTGTCAGCATTAGATGCCATAATTTATCCCATCATCGAGCCTATTTTTAATCCTATATTAGCCTTCATATTTTTAGGAGAAATGATGAGTGGGAATGCACAGATTGGTGGAGCGTTAGTTTTAATTGGTGTAATCTGCCGCGGAATATTTCAAGTAACAAAATCAAAAAAATGAAGAACCCATTAATAAAAGACGAAAAAAATTTGAACGCTGGTTGGATAAACACAACCATACTATGGAATTAATCATGATGGTGATTGCTATCACGGTGTTGGTACTGCAAATTTATATTTTGATTAAAATTTCAGCATAAAAAAAGCCCTTCATTTTTTCGAAGGGCTTTTATCTTGAATGGTATAAGCGATCTAAAGGTCGCAGGACATATCGTGTCCGCAGCACATGGGAGATTTAATTTTCCCACAGCCTTTTGGGCATTTTGCCACAGCGACTTTGGTGCCATCATCTTTAGTGATATGATCATGTTCCAAAGATTCGCCACATTTTGCACATTTCATATCTGCAACGCCCATACCGCAATGTTCACATTGATATTTTGCCATTGTTTTATCCTTTCTTTTGGGTGTTAAAAATTTCGCTGAACTTACATGAAAATCATTTTTTCAAAAAATCATTTAATTAGTAATAGGAATTATTATTACTGAAAATTAATTTCAATTATGCGTTACAGCCACCAAAGAGAAAAAATCCGCGAAATTGTTTTTTCCACAAATGCCCATCCAACAGCAGATTGGATTTTTCAACAGGCAAAAAAACAAATCCCCAATATCAGTTTAGGGACCGTTTACCGTAATTTAAAACAATTGGAAGAAGAGGGGATTATCCGAACGATCATGGATAGCGCTGTAGCTCGGTATGACTGTAATAGAGAACCCCACGACCACCTAAAATGTAAAATTTGTGGTGACTTGTTTGATGTCCATCTCTCGGAAGATAATATTCGTGAAACTGTTTTTAAAAAATACAAATTTGAAGTTGATGAGGTTGAAATGACTATCATTGGCACATGTCAAAAACACACTTAAAAAGGATTAACTATGGAAAGTAATGGAAAGTGTCCTGTGTCCCATGGGGCAAAAGAACAGCACACACTCGGTGCGACGGCAAACCAACAATGGTGGCCAGACCAGTTAAATTTAAATATTCTTCATCAACACGATGAAAAATCAAATCCCATGGACAATGGATTTAATTACAGAGAAGAATTTAAAAAGATTGATTATGATGCCCTCAAAAAAGATCTGAATAATCTGATGACAGATTCACAGGATTGGTGGCCGGCAGACTATGGCCATTATGGTCCTTTCTTCATTCGAATGACATGGCATGCAGCAGGGACTTACAGAACGATAGATGGCCGAGGCGGCGGTGGTACTGGAAACCAGCGTTTTGCTCCCCTAAATAGCTGGCCGGATAATGGTAATTTGGATAAAGCAAGAAGACTGCTTTGGCCGATAAAACAAAAGTATGGTAATAAAATCAGTTGGGCCGATTTACTGATCTTAGCTGGAAATGTTGCAATTGAATCTATGGGCGGGAAAACATTCGGTTTCGGTGGTGGACGTCCAGATATATGGGCTCCAGAGGAAGATATTTTCTGGGGAAAAGAAAATGAGTGGCTCGGTAATCAACGATACACCGGAGAGCGTGATTTGGATAATCCATTTGGCGCTGTCCAAATGGGATTGATTTATGTGAATCCCCAAGGACCTGACGGGAACCCGGATCCGCTTGCAAGTGCAAAAGATATCCGTGAAACATTTAGTCGTATGGCCATGAATGATGAGGAAACGGTTGCTCTCACAGCTGGCGGACATACTTTTGGTAAAGCCCATGGCGCAGGGAGTGAAGACCTAGTGGAAACAGAACCGGAAGGGGCTCCTATCGAACAAATGGGTTTTGGTTGGAAGAGTTCCTATGGTTCAGGTCAAGGCCGAGATGCGATTACAAGCGGTATTGAAGGATCATGGACAGCTAACCCAACTCAATGGGATAATGGGTATTTTGATATCTTGTTTGGATATGAGTGGGAGTTAGTAAAGAGTCCAGCTGGAGCACACCAATGGCATCCAATTAATCCAAAAGAAAATGATTTAGCTCCGGATGCAGAAGATCCATCAGTTCGTGTAACAACAATGATGACCACAGCTGATATGGCCATGCGTGAAGATCCAATCTATAGGGAAATATCAAAGCGTTTTCATAAAAATCCAGATGAATTTGCAGATGCATTTGCACGTGCATGGTTTAAACTGCTGCATCGTGACATGGGTCCCCGCACACGGTATTTGGGGCCGGAAGTTCCTGATGAAGATTTGATCTGGCAGGATCCTGTTCCTGCAGGTAATTCTGATTATGATGTTGATTCAGTCAAAGCTCGTATTTCTGAAAGTGGTTTAACTGTACAAGAAATGGTCGAGACTGCTTGGGCAAGTGCTTCAACCTTCCGTGGATCAGATCTGCGTGGTGGTGCCAATGGTGCACGAATTCGACTTGCACCACAGAAGGATTGGGAAGCAAATAAACCTGAGCAATTGGCACGTGTACTGGGCATTATTGAAAGTATAGCATCAGATACGGGTGCTTCAGTAGCTGATGTAATTGTTCTAGCGGGTAATGTTGGAATCGAGCAAGCATCAGGCGCAAATGTTCCATTTACACCTGGACGTGGAGATGCAACCCAGGAACAAACAGATGTTGAATCATTTGGAGTACTTGAGCCAGTTGCTGATGGTTTTAGAAACTACCAAAATTCAGATTTCACAGTAAATCCAGAACATTTGCTATTAGACAAGGCACAATTGCTTGGACTAACCGCACCTGAAATGACAGTTCTAGTTGGCGGTTTACGTGCATTGGGTATTAGTACCGCTGGGCATGGTGTTTTCACAGATACACCGGGCAAATTAACCAACGACTTCTTTCTAAATTTGCTTGATATGAGCGTTGAATGGAAACCAACTGGTAGAAATTCTTATGAATCGACAGATCGTTCTACTGGTGAAAATGGAAGAACAGCTACTCGCGTTGATCTTGTTTTTGGTTCCAATTCACAACTTCGCGCATTGGCTGAAGTGTATGCAGAAGAAGGTTCCCAAGACAAATTCCTGACTGATTTCATTGCGGCTTGGAATAAGGTGATGAATAACGATCGCTATGAATTGACCTGAATTCCAAATAAAGCCTAATCAACTTCATACATTTGGAGAAAACCTGAAATATGGCTTTCAAAGAAAATAAAAGCCCCTTCAATCGAAGGGGCTTTATAGTATAGATATAATATTTCAATTATGCTGCTAATTTTAAAGATTCAGTTTAGCCTCCTCATTACCTGGTTTTATATTCTACAAATCTAGGGTTAGTTTCCCACCACATTATTTAAAGGAAATTCATGAAAGTTTATATCTGCGCTGATATGGAAGGTATCACCGGCGTCACACATTGGGATGAAGTGGAACACAACAAACCATCAGCTTACACACAATTTCAAGAAAGAATGACGAAGGAAGTTGTAGCCGCTTGCGATGGTGCCAACGATGCAGGTGCAACAGAAATTTGGGTGAAAGATGCTCACTATTCGGGACGTAATATTTTAGCAGAAGAACTTCCTGAAAATGTTAAACTCATTCGTGGATGGAGCGGGCATCCCTATTCCATGGTTCAGGAACTTGATAACACATTTGATGCCCTCATGATGGTTGGCTATCATTCAATGGCTGGAAAAGGTGGCAATCCTTTGGCCCACACCATGTCGTCATCTAAACTGGATACAGTATTTATTAACGGACAACAAACATCGGAATTTTTCCTTCATGGCAATATTGCTGCTAAGCATGGCGTTCCATTGGTTTTTGTTTCCGGTGATGCGGGATTGTGCGAAGAAGTGAAAGAGGTGAGCCCCAACACAACTACCCATGCAACCATGGTGGGCGTTGGTGATTCAACCATTAATATTCAACCGGAAGCATCGAGAAAATCAATTCGAACAAAAGTGACATCTGCTCTTTCTGGAGGTATAACGAATTGTGTTTGGGAGCATCCGGATTCGTTTAATCTGGAAATTAGATTTATTAAACAACAGGTAGCATACCGTGCGTCTCATTATCCCGGCGCAAGTTTAGTGGATGATAAAACGGTAGCATTTTCATCCCAAGATTATGATGAAATCATGCGCTGTATTCTATTTATTGTATGATGGAAAACCTCTTTAAAAATTCAAATTTGGTGTCATTGCCGATTCAGGGGACTGATGACCTTTTCTTTGTAAATCATGTGTATTGTGTTGGTCGGAATTATAAGGCGCACGCACGAGAAATGGGCGCTGATGATAGGAAACCGCCTTTCTTTTTTTCTAAGCCCAAATGGGCTGTTGCGCCCACAGATTCAACTATTGATTTTCCCAAAGATACGGACAACCTGAATTATGAAGTTGAATTGGTCATAGCTGTTGGAGAAGAAAAGTCCATTTTTGGGTTTGGGGTTGGTGTAGATCTCACACGTCGTGATATTCAGCGAAAAGCCAAAGAAGATGGGAAACCATGGTTCCGTGGAAAATGTTTTGAGGGAAGTGCACCAGTTTCAGACATAATTCCAATTGGAGATAGAAAAGAATTTGATGATTTGTCACTCGTCCTTTCCGTAAGTGGGGAGATGAAGCAATCCGGGGTTTGTAAAGATATGATTTGGAATGTGGGCGAAATCATGTGCGAATTGGCAGGAGATGTACCATTGCAAGCAGGGGATCTCATTTTCACCGGTACGCCGGAAGGTGTTGGAAAGTTGGAAAAGGGAGACGAAGTGGTGGTTTCGATTCCGGGGTTGGTTGAACTTTCTTTTCATATTTTATGAAACTTTGACAACCATTATTTATAAAACAAGTCTATTGTTTTAATGCGGCACTTCTTATACATATTTTTTTTATCAACTCTGTTTCCTCAAGATTTACAAGTTCGGATTGTTAGCAAAATGGAAATGGATGTACCAGTTTTGGGTCTTGTAAAAGTCATCAATGATCAAACGGTGGCTCCAGGGTTTTTTCGGTCAGAAGAAAAAATTGATGCAGATCGATTTTATGCAAGTTGGCTCATGGATGGGGAAACCGGTGAAATCATGATTAACGGC
>CAXFCD010000082.1:0-14274 GCA_964001155.1 uncultured bacterium
GTTGATCGATCTGGTGGAAAATTATCTCCCACATTTTTAGGTTTAGCGGTTACACAACTATTAGAAAACCATTTCACTAATTTAGTCAGCAAAGCATTTACAGCAAAAATGGAGGATGGCCTTGATGAAATATCTCGTGGCGAATTAGGTGCAGTTCCGTTTATGACGAATTTTTACCGTGGTGGTGGTCGCTTTTTAGGATTGGAAAAAATGTTGAATGAAAAAGTGGACATTCCTGCGGCTTGTACGATTGAAATGCCAGAACAAATTGCTGAACCAACAGAAGGCAGAATTGGACGATATGGCCCTTATCTCCGCCGTGGAGATGACACTCGCTCTATACCTGAAAAAGTTTATTTTGGTGATTTGACCCTGGACGCCATTGAGGAAATTTTCAGCCAGGAAACAAAAGAAGATGAATCTCTTGGTGATGATCCTGATTCCGGTGAAGCAATATGGATCAAAAAAGGTCCCTATGGCCATTATGTTCAATTGGGTGATTCTAAAACTCGAAAAGGTATACCAAAAAATTATCCACTATCTGATGTAGACTTAGCCTATGCCTTAAAATTGTTAGCCCTTCCTCGAGATGTTGGGCCTCATCCAGAATCCGGTGAAACCATCATGGCAGACTATGGCAGATTCGGACCATATATTAAATGTGGCAAACAAAATGCAAGTCTGCGTGGACCGGAAACACCATTGGATATTACCATAGAAAAAGCAATTGAACTTTTAGCCAATAGAAACAAACGGAGCTCAGAACTCCGTACCATTGGCGATCATCCTGAAACAGGTGAAACAATTACTGTAAAGGATGGCCGATTTGGTCCGTACATCACTGATGGAAAAGTGAATGCTTCTTTAAAAGGTGATCTTACACCTGAAGGTGTCACACTAGACCAAGCTGTGGAATTAATAAACCACAGACGAGCAAATCCACCTAAAAAACGGAAAAGACGTACAACTAAAAAGAAAAAATGAGATTTTTGATTTACATCAAACTCAGTTTGTTAACATTTTTATTATCAGATGCGGACTTAGCCATGGACATTAAGCAAAGTTTAGTTTCGCCATGTTGCTGGGCAGGAACTGTTTATGACCTGGACCACAATCCTGAAATGGAAGAACAGATCGAAAAATTTGTAGCCCAAGGAAAAACAAAAGAAGAAATTCTGGAATATTATGTAGGACTTTACGGGGAACGTATTTTAGCTGTTCCCAAAGCAGAGGGATTCAACCTCATGGCTTGGATTGCGCCTATCCTTACAGGGTTCGTGGGATTTGCGGTGATTGTTTTATATTTAAGGACTCCCAAAGAAACAGCAACTGAGGTAATTTCCGCCCCATCGGATGTTCAGTTTGATGATGAAATCGAAGCTGAACTTCGAGAGATGGATTGATATAAGACTTGATTGCTGAGCCTGTCGAAGCACAAGTCAGGTTTTTTTAATGTACCCTTCCTGCCTCCTCGTACGCTTCGGCAGACAGGTAACAAGCTCAGGGTACTTATACTTATCTTTCAAATGAACAAAACAATCGAAAAAATTGTATCTCTCTGCAAACGGCGGGGAATCATTTTCCAGTCATCTGACATTTATGGCGGCTTTTCCGCTGTGTACGATTACGGTCCCTTGGGGATTGAACTTAAAAATAATATTTCCCAACTCTGGTGGAAGGCGATGACCCAGGCCCATGAAAATATCGTTGGCTTGGACAGTGGAATTTTGATGCATCCAAAAATTTGGGAAGCTTCTGGTCATGTGGGTGCATTCAATGATCCGTTGGTAGATTGTAAACAATGTAAAGCGCGGTACCGCGCTGATGAATTTTCAGAAGATTACCAATCCATCAATTGGGAAGAAAAACAATGTCCCAAATGTGGCACTACAGGAAATTTGACAGAGCCGAGGCAATTCAATCTCATGTTTAAAACCCATGTGGGCCCTGTGGAGGAATCAGGCACAGAAGCCTACCTACGTCCGGAAACAGCTCAAGGGATTTATGTGAATTATCAATTGGTCCAAGGCGCCATGCGGATGAAAGTTCCTTTTGGAATTGCTCAAATTGGAAAAGCATTTCGGAATGAAATTGTTGCCAGGAATTTCATTTTCCGTACACGGGAATTTGAACAAATGGAAATGCAATATTTCGTAAAACCGGGCACTGATGATACCATTATGCAGGAGTGGAAAGAAAAACGGTTTAATTTTTATAAACAGCAGTTGGGCATCTCTGAATCCAAACTCCGTTACAATGAACATAGTGAAAATGAATTAGCCCATTATGCCAAAGAAGCCTGGGATATTGAATATGAATTCCCATTTGGATGGTCAGAGATAGAAGGTGTACATAATCGAACCGATTTTGACTTAAAACGCCATGAAGAATTTTCCGGAAAAAATCTCACCTATTTTGATCAACCCAATAACGAAAGATTTCTCCCTTATATTATTGAAACGTCTGCTGGATTGAACCGGAATCTCCTTACGGTTTTGGCAGATGCCTACTGGGAAGATGAGGAGAATAATCGCATCGTAATGAAATTCCATCCTCGGTTAGCACCAGTGAAAGCTGTTGTTTGTCCTCTTGTGAAAAAAGATGGACTCCCGGAAAAAGCCCGTGAAATCATGGATATGTTGAAACCACATTATAAAGTGATTTATGACCAACAAGGGTCCATTGGGAAACGATATTATCGCCAAGATGAAGCGGGAACACCTTTTGGTATAACAGTGGACCACCAATCTACAGAAGACAACACCGTCACGCTTCGACATCGGGATACTATGGTTCAGGATAGAGTGTCCATCGATCAATTACAGTCAGCCATTCAGGATAAAATTTAATCGATAATAAATCCGAGATCACACTTGGATCCTTCAGAATTAGTTTATTTATAAAAAAATATACTAATTTTATGTCTCATTAAATCCCTTTCATATGTCATTCTGGCAATTATATATTTACTGTGTTAACATATGTTGACATTCCACAAAACAAAACCAAAGGAGCAAACTATGAAGAAATCCATTGTGATTTTCTTAATCATTAATCTCTCTTTCGCCTTAGCGCAATCCATCTCTGGAACTGTTACCGATGAAAATGGTAATGGTCTGGCAGGTGCGAATGTCACTGTCGATGGTACAAGCTTGGGCGCTGCAGCGGATGCTTCCGGGTCTTACTCCATCAATGGCGTTGCACCTGGAACCTATAGTGTGACAGCATCATTTATCGGTTATAGCGATATGACTAGAACAGTTGCTGTTGGTGAAGGTGGTGCTACTGCAAATTTTTCATTGTCCGTTGACGCACTCGCTGCAGACGATGTATTCGTAACCGGTACCCGAGCTGCTGGCCGGACAGCTATGAAATCCCCTACACCTATTGATGGTTTTGATGATCAAGATTTACGGCGTCAAGGAAATGGTGATCTGACTGAAACCCTGAAAAACCAAGTCCCATCTTATAACGCAACCCCTTTAACAGGTGACGGTGCTGCATTTGTTAGACCAACATCCATGCGTGGGCTTCCACCTGATAACACTTTGGTATTAACCAATTCAAAACGTCGTCATCGTTCAGCTCTTATTTCACACTTTGGCGCAGCCATGAATGTGGGTGCCCAAGCTGTTGATGTTGCCATGATTCCAAGCATCGCTGTTAAAAGACTTGAAGTTTTACGCGATGGTGCATCAGCACAATATGGTTCTGATGCTATTGCTGGTGTGATGAACTTTATCCTAAAGGATAATAATGAAGGTGTTGAATTCCAGGTCACACAAGGAACTTGGATGACAGCAGAAAATGGCCGCGGCGGTGAGCAGGATATTACAGCTGCTGCAAATATTGGGCTCCCTCTCTCAGATGATGGTTTCTTAAATATCAGCGCTGAGTATGCGGTTAGACCTGAGTTATCAAGAGGGTTCCAACATGCATCTGCTGCTGATGGATATAAAGGCTGGGTCAAGGCAGATGATACTGCCCTTGAATCCGGTGGATATGAAGGGACACAAAATGTAGACGATTGGCAGACAGCTATGAATTGGGGACGTCCGGAAAATAATGGATTCCGTTCAGTATGGAATGCTGGCCTAATTGTTGGTGATGGTGTTGAAGCGTACTCATTTGGAAATTATGCAGACACCTATGGCGAATATAGTTTTTTTCTACGTGCACCTGGTAAATCTGGAGCATTAACTGCAATTCCATTGGATCCTACCGATACATCAAAAGGAAACTACTCCTGGGGTGATACGTACCCGCTTGGGTTTACACCTCGTTTGGAAGGTCATGGAACAGACTTTAGTTCAGTCGTCGGAGTTAGGGGTGATGATTTGTTTGGATTAACTTATGATTTTAGTACAAGCTATGGATCCAATTATATTCATTATTACCTTCGTAATACATTGAATCTTTCTTGGGGTCCTAACTCACCACATAACTTTGAAATCGGTGATCTTCAACAGGAAGAAACAAATTTGAATGCAGATTTTACTTACCCGATGGGTGATATGAATATCGCATTTGGTGCAGAAGCAAGAGAAGAAAAATACACCATGTATCGCGGACAAAAAGAAGCCTGGATGGCAGGCCCTTGGGGGATGTCCCATCTTCTAGTAGATCCCGTTGCAAGTGCCGCACTACAAGCATCAAGCGGGGTAGCTGATACTACCGTTAACTACACTGCTCCAGGGCTCGCATCAAACGGTATGCCGGGAACCAACCCGGACGCTGCAGGTGTATTTGCCCGCCAGAATACTGCTTACTATGCTGATGTTGAATATGATATGGGCGATCTTTTAGTACAAGCTGCTTTCCGTATGGAAGACTTTTCTGATTTTGGGTCAACATCAAATTTCAAATTTGCAGGACGGTATTCTTTAGGAAACCTGGCCACATTTCGTGGTGGTTATTCCACAGGATTTCGCGCTCCTACGCCTGGTCAATCCAATTACACAGGTGTTGTTACATCCTTTGATGGATTAAGTGGACAACAGATACAGGAAGGAACCTTGAAACCAACGCACCCATTAGCGGTTTCTATGGGTGGTGCAGCGTTGGTCCCAGAGGATGCTGTTAACTTAAGTGCTGGATTTACAACAAGTATGGTTAGTGGTTTAAATCTATCTGTTGATTACTACCAAATTGATGTAACCAATAAAATCATCAAGTCACGATCTCTGACAGTACCTGAAGGCAGTAGTAGTTTATTTACGGATATTGCGATTTACACAAATGCTTTAGATACTAAAACATCCGGTATTGATGTTGTTGCTGATTATACTCTTGGTGCTACCAATATTGGCCTTGCTTTGAATAATAATACAACTGAAGTTGTAACGCAGCGAAAAGTAAATGGAGTAGATCCAGTTAGTGAAGGTGGCGTTCACAATATTGAAAAAAATCTACCAGCAACGCGTATTTCAGCAACAGTAACGCATAGCTTAGGAGATGCTCTTTCTCTCATGGCACGTGTGAATTATTATAGTGAAACCATTGATGAACGGAGTCAACAAGAAGTTGTTGATCCTACACAACTCATCGATATCGAATTGAACTATCGCGTGAGTGATAATCTTTCCGTTGTTTTTGGTGCAAATAATGCACTGAATACATTTCCGAATCAAATTGCCACACGGAGAAGTCAAGGAATGCCTTACCCACGTCGTACGCCCATTGGGTATCACGGTGGTATGATGTTCACAAGGCTCACATATAACTTCTAAACACCTTTTTCCAAAAAAGGATGAAAAGGCGGTGAGATTTCTTACCGCCTTTTTTATTGCCAATAGGTGAACCTTAATAAATTAATGTTGAAAATGTAGAATATACCTTGCCCGCATAAAAAGTTTTCAATCTAAAGAGTTTGAAAACTTTTTACTAAAGAAAATGGCTGTAAATCCATCACAGGTGCAGTTAGTAGCAGTTCTAAACATATCAGGTAATCCACCAGACAATGCAATCCAAGTAGTTATGAAGGCAGTTGTTTGCATTTCATCCAAACCCAATAAAGATGCAAAAAGTGTTGAACTCCATAAAGCTGTCCCCATGCCGGCCGGCAACCCTGGCGCAGCTATTGTAAATAATACAATCGCCGGCCAGGCAACTAAGAGAGCTGTTAATGTGATCGGGATATCAAAAACAACTGTCATAACAAAGGGCGCATAGGCAACATACGCCAAAGCACTCGTATCCAAGTTTATAACAGCACCTATAGGAATCACAAAACCTACAATGGATGGGTTCGCGCCATATTTCTTTACGTTAGCTAAATTTACAGGGAGCGTTGCCAAAGATGAGCAAGTACCTGCAGCAAAGACAGCCGTAGGAAAGAAATATTCACCCAACACTTTTTTGATAGATTGCTTTGCAAATAGCTTGATGACAACTAATTGATAAATCATTAACCAGAGAAAACATAAACCAAATGTATAAAAAGTCATCCATAGATAATATTTCATACTCTCTGTAGCGCCGGTATTTACACCTAAGGAAATCCCTAAGAAAAAGACAATCACAGGCATGATTCTACTCAATATAGGTGTAGAATTGTTCATCCAATTATCAAATGTATTTAACATTTTTTGTAATGGATGTATTTTTGTTGCAATTAATCCAAAAATGACTGCAATTAAAATAGCTAATAAGGGCCATGACGCACCGGAAGAACTATTTAATGTAGCGAACATTCTTAAAGCTTCATCTATCATATTGCCATTGCCGGAAGATATTTCCACACCAAAAAGCAATGAAGAAAAGACTATTCCTAGTAATCCTGCACACATGGAAGTCAGTAAATACCATCCAATCACACTGGCAGCAAGTTTTCCACCGCCACCCTGAGATTTTAATTTACTAATTGCTGGACTCAAGGCTATAACAATTAATATTGGTACAATTTTAATGAATCCGGTTAATGCAGAATGTGTTACTGAAGAAATAAATTTAAGCGTATCTCCAAACCCGGACCCGATTATTAATCCGGACATTAGACTAATTAAAGACCATAAGTATATCGGTATCTGTTTAACTGTATTCATCTTGTCACCAAACATAATTCAATTCTTTCATTATCTCTTCTTAGGTGGTACTTTATTGAGGAGTTCATGTTTGGGTTTCCCTTTTTTCTTATTTGAATTTGAGGAGCCTAAATCCTTATCCCAAAACCTTTATGACACTATAAGCCATGAGTAACGTTATCAAATTTACCTGCCCTATAAAAAAAATAGGGAATAATAAAGGGCATCACTTTTTTGGATATTATAATAAAAGTGTTTGGGACCGAAGCGATAGATTTGTCTTAGTTAATAAATTTGATTTGATGGTTAAAGATGTTCAAATTGATGATACTTTAGAGATTGGCTTTTATGATCTGAAGGATGACTCAAATAAATTTAATAAAATAGGTTTAACCACAACTTGGAATTGGCAGATGGGTTGCCAAACCCAATGGCTTGATGCACTTGAAGGAAGAAAAGTCATTTTTAATGTTAGAGCCAAAGAGCACTCTAACAATCCATATACTGAATTTGCTTCTAAAATAGTTGATGTAGATACGGGAGATGAGACGGAACTTCCAATGCCTGTGTATATAACAGCACAAAATAGTAAATATGCCTTATGTATTGATTATAAAAGACTCTTCATCACTCACGAAACGATCGGATATCAAGCAAAACATCAATATGAAAATATGTCATTGGCTCCAGATAATGATGGTATTTACAACATGAATATTGCTAATGGTGAGTTCTCTTTAATCTGTTCTTACAAACAATTAAAGAATTTCCATTATGTTGAATCAATGGAAAAAGCAACACACTGGGTTTCCCATTTAGAAATTTCACCAAACTCAAAACGGATTTTATTTTTACATCGATGGAGTGAAAGAGTCGAAGATGAAATGTGCTTTTTACATCGTTTGATTACCATGAACCCTGATGGCCGTGACATGGTTTTGCTTGAATGTTCTGACCATCCTTTACCACAACTTGAAGAAAACTTTGATGCGAATGCTGTGGGTACATTTGATTATGAAAAATCAGAATATCAAATTTCTCATCCTACTTGGAGAAATAATAAACAAATCATGGTTTGGGGGCCTCATGATGGTAAGATTCATTATAACCTTTATGATGATAAAACTAAAAAGGTAGAAATTATTGGTGCAGACGTGCTCACTGAGAATGGACATATGACTTATTCACCGGATGGAAATTGGTTGCTAAGTGATACTTATCCAGATGATAATACAAATGAGCGAATTTTATTTTTATATCATATGGATTCGGGTTTGCGCTACGATATTGGTTGCTTTTATGCAGATCCAATTCTGGGGAAAATTAATCGGTGTGATCTTCATCCAAGGTGGGACAACAGTGGCGACAAAGTTTGTATAGATTCTGTACATGAAAACGAACGGCAGATGTATATGATTGATGTTTCGCAAATTGTGAATAGGAATAATTAATCACTTGATGAAATGGGAACATATTCCTTTTAACTATCAAATATATAAATAATTGCGAAGCGACATAACATTCAACCTTTTATTCTCTTAACATGAAAATAGATGGAAAAATCATGATTGGAATTATTGGTGGAATGGGCCCATACGCAGGCTTAGACTTGATAAAAAAGATATTTGATTTAACAGATGCCAAAACAGATCAAGACCATATCCCTGTTTCCATGCTTTCCATTCCCCATCAAATAGAAGATCGAACCAAATATTTATTAGATCCAACATTGGATAATCCCGGCATTGCCATTGGTAAAGTTGTTCGAAAATTGGCAGAAACGGGTGCATATGTTGTTGGTATGCCTTGTAACACAGCCCATTCTCCTCTCATCTTTAATGAAATTAAAAATCAAATTCCCAGTGATATAATTTTTGTTAACATGATCGAAAAAGTTGTGGGCTGGATTGTTGAAAAACATCCAACCGTGAAAAAGGTTGGGATTCTTGCAACCAATGGAACTATTCAATCAAAAGTTTATCATAACGAATTAATAAATAATGGATTGGAGCCAATCACCTTTGATAAAATAGAGCAAAAAGAATTTATAGATGAAGCTATTTATGATAAATCAATTGGTATTAAATCATGCTCCAATCCAGTTTCTGGTGAGGCCATTGTAAGATTAGAAAAGGGAATGAATATGTTAGTCGATTTAGGATCAGAAGTAATTATTTTAGGGTGTACAGAGATTCCAATAGCTATCCAAGCATCAACTTTTCAAAATATTCCTTTAATTGATGCAACAACAGTTCTCGCTAGAGCTCTCATTTTAAAATCCAATCCCAGTTCTTTAAAACAATGAATTCAACTGGTACTTTTTTTACACACCTTGAATGTTCAAAGTGTGGCATTCACTTTTCAAAAAATGAAATTCATAATTTGAGTGAATGTTGCTCCCTCCCTCTCATTCCCTGTTATGATATTGACCGTGCTAATTCCAGATTTAAAAAACAAGATTTACTAAATCGCCTGCCAACAATGTGGCGTTATAAAGAAATGATGCCCGTAGAATCAGATGAAAATATCATAACTCTGGGTGAGGGGTTTACACCGCTTCAATATACAAAATCACTTGGCAATTATTTTGGGCTACATCACTTATTTCTAAAAAATGAAGGCATCAACCCTACGGGCTCATTTAAAGATCGAGGCATGAGTGCTTCCATTTCAAAAGCAAAAGAATTTAGACTGGAAAAAATTTCCATTCCAACCGCTGGCAATGCTGGTGGTGCCACGGCTGCTTATGCTTCTAAGGCAGGACAATCATCTTTTATTTATATGCCATCGGATACACCCAGAGCCTTTCAGGTTGAATGTCACCAATATGGTGCTCATGTAGAAATGGTGGATGGCGTCATAAGCGATTGTGGCAAATTAATCGCCAAACGGAAAGACAAAGAAGGTTGGTTTGATATTTCAACTCTAAAAGAACCGTATCGTTTAGAAGGTAAAAAAACTATGGGTTATGAATTGGCTGAACAATTTGACTGGGAGCTCCCAGATGCCATTATTTATCCAACTGGTGGCGGTACGGGCATCATCGGTATGTGGAAAGCATTTGATGAAATGGAACAGCTCGGATGGATCGGAGAAAAAAGGCCGAGAATGATTTCTGTCCAAGCTGAAGGGTGTGCTCCCATTGTTCGTGCGTTTAAACAGGGAAAAGATTCAGCGGACTATTTTGAAAACCCAAAAACAGACGCACTTGGGTTACGAGTCCCTGTTGCGGTAGGCGATTTTCTCATCCTTCAATCCATTCGAGAAAGTGAAGGTTATGCATTGACTGTTTCAGATAAAGAATTAATGGATGGTGTGAATATTATTGGGAAACATTCGGGCATTTTTTCAGCACCGGAAGGTGGCGCTACTGTGGCAGCTATTCCAAAACTTTTGGACAAAGGAATTTTATCTAAGTCAGACCAAGTAGTCTGTTTTATTACAGGGAATGGTTTAAAATACGTTGACCTATTTTAGTTCATATATTTTTCAGTCAATTTTCGAAAACACTCCATTTGCTCAAAAGCTAATTCTTTTGAATCCCAGACATGAAAGGACTGGCAATCAAACCCCAAAGAATCTTTCATAATCTCATAGGCATAATCTGTAAAGACCACTGTACCATCTTCACCAATTTCTTCAATGGAATCCAATTTCCCTGATTCTTTATTCAGTTCGATGGCTTCATCCAAGGTAATGTCATCAGGGAGAACAACCTCTGCCCCATCTTTATTGAGCAAAACTGGATAACCACCGGGAAGTCCAAGCGGACCCGGAGAATGGGTTCTTAAGTTTTCATCAAACAGCATGGCTTTCAAATTTTTAAGGGCTGATGATGAAGATACAGTTGTAAACCCAATTCCAGGGCCATACAATTTCACTGATTCATACATGACTACATCCGTGTCAAACTCTGAAGTTAGATCTTCCCCATCGATGAGAATTTTTAAATAATAAGGCGCACCAGGCTGATATCCAGCTTCACGTGGGAAAACCCAATGCTGGTGGTGACACACTTGATATGTTTCAACGCGAGAACGGTCAATGCCATTTTTCTTAGCAACATAAGTTAAAACAGCCGGTGCAATAAGATCCACATTTCCAATCCCAATGGTTGGTGCTAAACCAACTTTCCCTAAAACGGGATTCGTTAAACATGATAATGATGTATTGATATAAAATGGGGCAGTCCCTGAATCTTGAATTGATTTTGCCAAATGTAGCCCTAAAGCCAACTGGCATGGCAGCCAAGCGCCAAGTCCCGCGGAACTGATTTTTTCATATAAATCTTCTGGCAGTTGGCGAATCAAATGCCATGTATGCAACACGGTACAATTAATGATGGCGTCAAAGTTTTCTTTTTGAATTAAGTCTGTTGTTTTTTCTGTTTCAAATAAATCAATTTTCAATGGGTTATACTTTGGATGAAACCCATGATGGGCTGCACCAATTTCTGCATTATGACAAGCCCATTGGGCTTTTTGTAAATCAACATCACCAACGGTCCACTCGATGCCAGATCCATCGCGAGCAGCAAATTCCAAAAGATGCTGACCAACATCTCCTGTACCAACTAATAATACTTTTTTCATGTATTTATGTCCTTCTTTTAATGAATTAATTTGATATTTATAATAAAAATATTCAAATCTAATTCGTGATTACATGATTTTATTTAATCTTATTTCACCTTATTATTCTGCCATATAATCTGCCACATTTAAAGATAATTCTTCAACAATGTCGTCGACAAATGCATCACCAACTTTAGTCATCAATGACCGGGTAAAAGCGCTTTGGGAAGAGGGCAAAGATGTGCTTCATCTCGGTTTTGGTGAATCACGGTTCCCAGTCCATCCTTTGATAAAGTCTGCATTAATTGATGCAGCATCCAACCGCAGCTATTTGCCTTCATCCGGCACGGAAAAACTTAAGAAAATTGTTGCTGATTATTACGCTAAAAAACTGAATGTTTCACTTAATCCAAATCAAATATTGATCGGCATTGGCAGCAAGTCTCTTTTATTTTCTATGATTCATGCCATTGATGGAGATATTCTTTTGCCAAAGCCATCTTGGGTTTCTTACTCTTCCATCGCGAAGCTAACTGGCAAAAAAATAACTCGATTTGATTTAGATAGAGATCATGGCTTTAGATTAAGTATTGATTCTGTAATAAGTGGCTATGATTCAGCAAAATCAAGTGGGCAAAATCCAAAAATGGTTGTTTTGAATTCACCAAATAATCCGGTGGGAAATTCGTTTTCAAATTCTGATCTTGAAACAGTCTCAAACTGGGCAAGAAAAAATAATATTACTGTTTTAAGCGATGAGATTTATGGACTTGTAACGCATGATGGAAATAAACATCAATCCATTTTTGAGTTTTATCCAGAAAGAACAATTGTGTTTAGTGGACTGAGTAAACATCTTTCACTGGGTGGATATAGAATCGGAATTGCCATTGTACCAAATAATGAGTTTGGGACAGAATTAGCATCTCAGTTCAATGCCATTGCCGGAAGTATTTGGTCATGTGTCCCTGCACCATTTCAAGCTATGGCAGAAACCGCTTTTGCCCATGATGATGAAATAGAAAATTACATTCAAACTTGCACCAAAATTCATGGAACGAGAACACACTATGTTTATCATAGTTTGAAAGAAATGAATTTGGAATGTCCAAAACCTTCCGGTGGTTTTTATGTCTATGCTTCTTATAAAAATTTTGAAGGAGCATTGAAAAATTTAGGCATTGAATCGTGTAAAGATCTGGCTGAGTATTTACTGGGTAATTTTGAAATAGCAACCTTGCCGGGAGTTGCATTCGGTGATGACTCCAAAAATTTATGTCTTCGAATTTCTACAAGTTATCTCGATATGGAAACGGATGAGAAAGCACAACATATTTTAGACACTTTTATGTCCGGCATTGAACCAATAACATTTATGAAAGATCATCATCCCCAGACAAATTTATTTTTAAAGCGGATGAATGATTTCCTTTCATCTTTAAATTAATCCCATGAAAGAAGTTGTTATTGTTGATGCTGCCCGATCTCCCATCGGGAAAGTGGGTGGTGCATTATCCACTATTCGCCCGGATGATCTTTTAGCAGATGTTCTCAAAGGATTGATAGGCCGAACAGGGATTGACCCAACAATGATTGTTGATGTGTATGCGGGCTGCGGGAATCAAGCCGGAGAAGATAATCGAGATGTGGCACGGATGGCTGTGCTTCTTGCAGGATTCCCTTTGTCTGTTGGTGGTGTGACTGTGAACCGAAATTGTTCTTCCGGGCTTGAAGCAGTGAACCAAGCAGCGAAAGCAATCATCACAGGGGAAGGCGACATCTTTATTGGATGCGGTGTTGAATCCATGAGTCGCGCGCCTTTGGTGATGTCAAGGCCATCAACTTTATCTGGTTTTGGCCACAGAAAAGTATTTGATTCCACGGTTGGTTGGCGATTTGAAAATCCAAAAATGGATAAAATGTATCCAATTATAAGTTTGGGAGAAACGGCTGAAAAAGTTGCAGATAAACATGGTATCTCCCGAGAAGACCAAGATGCATTTGCCTTAGCGAGCCAACGTCGCGCCATAGAAGCTATAAACTCAAATCGATTCAAAGATGAAATTATTCCCATTTCTATACCACAAAGAAAGGGCGATCCAATTTCTTTTGGTACAGATGAATATCCACGGTTCAAAAAAGATAATGGGGATTATGTATTGGATACATCCATGGAAAAATTAGGCACACTTCGTCCTGCTTTTCGGAAAGGTGGGACTGTTACGGCAGGTAATTCCAGTGGCATTAATGATGGCGCTGCTGCACTCCTTTTGATGAGTAAAGAAAAAGCAAATGAGCTGGGATTGAAGCCCCGAGCAAAATGGTTGGGCTCGGCTGTTGCCGGTGTGGATCCAGCTGTTATGGGGTTGGGGCCTGTGCCTTCAACAAATAAATTATTGAAACGATTAGGAATTGATTTAAAGGATATTGGACTCATTGAATTGAATGAAGCATTTGCCGCTCAAGTCATTGGTGTAATGAAAGAATTAAAATTGGATCCTGAAAAAACAAATGTGAACGGTGGTGCCATTGCCTTAGGGCATCCTTTGGGATGTTCCGGCGCTCGCATTTTAACCACCCTTGTCCATGAAATGAAAAAACGTGATACACAATTTGGATTAGCAACGTTGTGCGTCGGCGTGGGGCAAGGTGTGTCAACCCTCGTGGAGAATTGTTGA
>CAXFCD010000083.1:0-1513 GCA_964001155.1 uncultured bacterium
CGGAACCTTCGATTAGAGGGAGTTCGTAATTTTTCCCTTCATAGGATAGCGTGACCGTTTCTGCCATTTTGTTCCTCCGGTAAATTTAATCTTTGTAGCGATTGCAATGTGTTCTTTTAACTGTATTATAACGGTGATTGCGAAATTCGAAGAAATTTTGTTTGATGGAAAACTTTTATGAAAAGTAACATTCTACTTTATCTTATGATTGCAGGTATTCTTTTAGGAATATTTTGCGGCTGGGTTTTTGGTGAAACCATGCTGGCTTTTGGGTGGTTAGGGGATATGTTTTTGGATTCTCTTAAAATGCTGGTGGTCCCACTTATAATTTCTTCCATGATAGTAGGAATTTCCGGTTTGGGCGATATTAGAAAAGTAGGAAAAACCGGATTTATAACGTTGGTATATTTCATGGCTACCACCGGTATCGCTGTTTTTATTGGTTTAGTGATGGTCAATTCTTTGGAACCCGGTGCCTCTGTAAAGATGATTTCGGAAAAAATTCCGGCAAATGTTTCTGATAAAGAATCAATAGGTATTACCGATATTTTGCAGAGTTTTGTTTCTCCTAATTTAATTCATTCCATGGCTCAAATGGAGATTCTTCCTCTAATCGTTTTTTCCCTTGTTTTTGGTGCCGTTTTGACCACATTGGGAGAGCCGGGTAAACAGGCAATAGGTTTTTTTGATACGATCAATACCGCTATCATGAAAATCGTACATTTGATCATGTACTTTGCTCCCATAGGAGTGTTTGGACTGATCGCTTCAAAGCTAGGAGCTGCCGGTGGGGGAGATCTGTTTCTTGCGGAATTGGCCAAAATTGGAAAATATGCATGGACGGTCATACTGGCTCTTTTGATACATGGGTTTTTAATATTGCCGACAATTTTATATTTGGTGACCAAGAGAAATCCTTTTGAATATTTTAAGAACTTGACACCTGCATTGACTACGTCTTTTTCAACAGCAAGTAGTTCGGCAACCTTACCCGTCACTATTGAATGTGCTGAAAAAAATAATCAAGTCACTCGAAAGGCCTCTTTATTTGTTTTACCTTTGGGAGCTACCGTAAATATGAATGGTACTGCCCTTTACGAAGCGGTTGCGGTTATGTTTATTGCGCAAATGTTAGGCGTGGAAATGGGTTTTGCTGAACAAATGATTGTGCTGATAACTGCAACTCTGGCAGGAATTGGTGCCGCTGGAATCCCTGAAGCTGGACTGGTTACCATGGTTATGGTACTGCAGGCAGTAGGATTACCATTAGAGGGTATCGGTATGTTGCTTTCTATTGATTGGTTTTTAGATCGTTGCCGGACAACTCTTAATGTATGGGGAGATTCTGTGGGCGCAGCAGTTGTTGATACACTTGAGGAAAAATGGGTTGAGAAAGGAGAGAACGCATGATCACTTTAGCATTGGTTGGAACTCTTGTTGGGATCCTATCTTCGGTAAGTGGATTGGGTGGAGGGTTGATGATTGTGCCTTTGCTTATCTTTTTGGGGCGCGA
>CAXFCD010000084.1:0-6484 GCA_964001155.1 uncultured bacterium
GGTTAAAGTAGTTCCTTCCGGATCTTCGGAATCTGTCCCGTCTAAATAAAAAAATGTTTGGCAGCCACCACTTAATGAGAGGTTATCACCAGCTTCTGCTATTGGGCTCAAATTATCTAAAACGGTTACTGAAACCGTATCCTTATCTATACAATAATCATCATCTACTTCCAACTCAAATCGAAAAACACCACCGGCATGACTGTCATCAAAATTAACTATACAAATTGTGTTGCCTTGCATTATTGATATACCACCATCCAAGGAACGCCAATTATAATCTAAATTCGATATGTTATCATCTATAGATCCGGACCCATCCAAGATTACTGAAATTAAGTTTGTGGAAATATCTTCACCTGCATCTGCAATGGGCGCTTCATCATTCACATATTCTATTTCAACGGTGTCTATATCTTCGTTTGTCCCATCGGAAACGGTTAATTGAAATCTTAAATCTTTGTCTGTTGTAAAACTGGGAAAATTAAAGGTCGGCTGGGCAGACGTTGAATTTTCTAAATTGGTAATGTACCCATCTAAGGAGATCCAACTATAGGTGAGTGTTCCACCATCCGGATCTACGGAACTTGTGCCATCTAACAAAAGCGTATCATTACACCCGCTGCTCAATTCCATATCACTCCCTGCATCGGCAACGGGACACATGTCTGCAAGACAGGTCACTGTGACTGTATCTTTATCAGAACAATATCCATTTGCATCGGTGACTTTCAATTCAATCCTGAATTCAGTATCTACCGTTAAATCCAATGGATGTTCGAAATATGGTTTTGATTTGGTGGATTGTCCCGATGAAATTGTAATGCCTTCATCAAGAACGGTCCATAAAAAATCAATATCGGTGCTGTCTTCAACATCAAAAGATTCTGACCCATTTAAATAAACCCTGAAATCGCTCCCACTAATACTGTATTTACAGGCTGTAAAATCAGCTCCTGCATCCGCATTAGGAACGTGATCGCCTAAAACAGTTACCACCACGGTATCAGAACTTGAATCGCCATTTTCATCTGTCACGGTGAGTGATAAATAATAATCATAATCAATGTCAGTCTGGGGAATTTCAAAAATTAAGGTATCTTCATCAAAATCAGTCAAGACTGCACAACCATCAATTGCGAGCCAAAGGTAACTCAGGTTATCGCCGGTTGACCCCCGGCCATCCAGGGTGACTGTTTGCGTACATCCGGAACTGACAGTTACATCATCTCCTGCATCTGCTACAGGCCCTTGGGCTAACAGGATATTTGAAAATAGAAAGGGCGCTAATAAACTAAAGCGAAATTTTTTATTCATGAAATTAATCGTTTAAAATTCAAGGCCAATGGCAATTTGGTTGGTCTGTTTCAACACGTCATAATCCACAAAAGCATAATCCACCCTCAAGGCCATTTTGCCCAAACGCAAATTCACACCAGCTCCGGCGCTGAAGTTGGCTGTATCATGATTCAAATGTGTCCCTGCACGGACAAAAGCCAGGTTCTGCCATCCGTATTCAATGCCCATACTGCCGTAAACAATATAATCGCTGGGCTTGATCCCGTCCATGCTGATAATTAAGCGGTGGTTGTCATTCTTCATAAAGACACTGTTAGGGCCCATGAGCTCATTCTCGAGCCCTAATCGGAAAATCAGCGGCAAGGGAAACTTGTCTGTGATGCGCTCCAAACTCCCGTCAACATCAATGGTGTCCGGTACCTGCACCGATAAGTCCTCTCCGGCATATTCTACCTCAGGACCAAAATTGGTAATACTCATTCCTAAAATGGTACCATAGATCCCTGTGTCAAAGTTAGACCCAATATCATAGGATACAGTCTGCATGGCAGATTCTGCAATCTTATCCCGGATATAATTAATAGAAGTGCCAATCTTTAAACGATCAGTTAACGAACGAGCATAAGTTGCCCTGGCTGCCATAGAGATCACATGGAAATCCTCACCGGTACCATCGGGAAATAATTCTGTCGTTACTGCCATGGGACCACTATCTAAATAAAATAAGTGAAACCCAATAAAATCAGAAGGACCAATCCTCGTGCCATAGGTAAATACACCATGTTTAATCCCTGCTAGGTAATTTACTTGAGAAAAATAGGCTTCCTGCTTCTGAATAAAACCGATACTGGCGGGATTATAGGGAATCCCGGAAACACCACGGCCGGAAGCAACACTGGAACCGCCCATACCGATGGCTCTGGCTGAAGTTTCCAACTTTAAGAAACTCCCCGCAGCTGTGGCTACCTTGGTTACCACATCAGGTATATCACGGTACTGCCCAAACAGCAGGCAAGGAATCAACAATATTATGAATAAGGTCTTCTTCATCTGACTATTGCGAATTTACCGATGTGGTCTTTGGTTTTTTTATCATCAAATTGGATAATATAAAAATATAAACCTGGTGCAACTTCAGGACCATTCTGGTTATTCCCCGTTCTCAAATTCCACCAGGCATTGCCGTCAAATTCTTGCTCGTGATCGAACGTTGTCACATGTTCACCTGTGAGGGTGTAAATCGAGATTCGGCACCGTTTTGGTAAGTGGGTGAACCGGATCTTCCTGGCATTCTGGGACTCATTAAACCGTGAACTGGCCTTGTAGGGATTGGGAACCACACGAATTGTATCCATATTTAACGTATCAGCAATGCCAACTTCTTTTCCTAATGCTGCCATGTCTGAATACCAACTATCACCGTCTACAAAAAATTTCTTAGGACTTAAAACTAATTTTTCGCCACCTCGCCAAGGGTAAGCAATACGCCATGGATTATTGACAACACCATCTTCATTTATATCATGGTATTTTGATAAGGGTTCTTCACCCGGGTCTACTGAGCTTGTTGCTTCCCATAACATTTGTTTATACATAACAAGGTCTTGTGGACTGTAGGACTTTGTATTGTCATAGTCCCTGAAACTCGATGATGTATCCGTACTGAAGAAATCGTCAACCAGTCCAAAATTTAAATCAAAATTGTAATTGTATTCACTTTCCCAAACACCGGCAATTTTAAGGGTATCTTCCTGCATGAGGATATCTTCTCCCCTTGTCCATACATAATCTCCCGCACCGTTATCTACCGCTTGGGGGCCTTCGTCAAGAATGCCATAATCATTACAATTCAAACCCACTTTTTTATTGGTGAGCAAATTGGTGATCCTGAATGGCGTGTACATATACATATCCCGGCCATTTGCATCTTCCCCAAAATGAATCGAATCACCAACAGGTGAATCAAAAAATTCAATCATATAATCACCATTGAGGCGTCGCTTATAACTGGCAAGATTCGTATAAGACAATTCAGTAAGCACACCGGTTGATAAGCCAAAGATTGTGGCACTGTCCATCGGTAACGAATCAGGACTTGCCCAAGACCAGACCAGTGTATCTAATTCAATGTCAGGTGGTGAAGATGGATTTAATTTTAACTCATTCTGTATTTTAAAACGAATGCCTTTAAACTGATTCGTCCATTGTCCAACTTTATTAATAATTGCATATTCAGGCACGAAATAAGTGCCATTCTCTAAGACGGTTCCCGGCAGGCCTGAAATGGAATCTTCTTCTAAAAACCCCAGATCTTCCTGGACATAGGGTTTTGTAGTTAATGGCGATCCCTGGGAATCCTCCACTAAATAACCGTAAACATAAGGATCTTCGCAAGCCATGCCGTCCACAGCAGTTTTTCCCTGTTCTGCCTGAATTTCATACATGACTTGGTCCTGCACAATTTTTGTCCTGTCAACGATGAAATATTCCCGTATGCCGTTGCCAATGTTATTGGAGTCTGTTTTGAATAACGCTTCAATATTGGAAGCGTCAGGGAATGATATGTCTAAAGCTGTATAACCGGGGATGACTGTGATAAAATTATGTTTCCCACTATCTCCCCTGGCAGATTCTAAACTATAATAACCGCGAGTCGGATTGGAAGAGGTTCGTATCGCTTCTCCAGCTTCATTATAATAAGTGAGTGAATCGGGACCTAAAAATTCATCAGGATTTGTGGTGGTCCATAAGGTATCTACAGAAACAATTTCATTCGCTGAAATGATGCTATAGTACACGCAACCACCTGCATGATAAACCGAGTCAACTACGTAGGAATAATTAATCCTGTCAATTGTATCAATCAAAACTGTATCCATTGCAATGCCGAGATTTTCCATATCCAAATCAAACGGATCAAACCCAATATCATAGGCTGTAACCGTGTATGAATATTTCACACCATCAATCACATTTGAATCCACAAAGGAATATTCGATACCTGAATCATTTCCCAATGAAAACCTCGGAGACAACGGATCTAATCCGGAAATTGAAATTTCCCGGGTGAGGCCTGATTCACAATCTTCATCTGCATAAATACAATGGTCCACATCATTCTCGGCGCTTAAATCAAATTGGGCATAGGGCTTCCACCCCACAAAATGGCCATTATAATCATAGAGCCTGTCTTCATCGCTGCCCCAGGTGATACCGCCATCAATGGAACGATATAATTTATATCCTTCAAAATCAGCGTAGCCCGTTAACGAATCAACAGACGATTCAGAATCTGCATCCCAGGAAACCAGAACTCTGTTATGGTCTGCTACAGCATAAATCGCAGGACTCTCAGGGGTTGAGAAATTTGCAAAAATGACTTCTACAGAATCTTCAGAAATGGCATTTTCCGCATCCATCACTTTCAATTTATAAATATACCGTGAATACCGCTTTGTGGGCTCCAAGTCTTCAACAGTTACAACAGAATCAGAAACAATGCTGCCGGTGGGTGTGGTCCATTCATAGGTGAGTTCTGAACTGTCAGGATCAAATGAGCCAGTCGCTGCATTTAATAGCACCGGCCTGGTACTAAATTTTGGGATACGAACTGTTTCACCGGCATCTGCTATGGGACAAATATTTTCATTTATTGTAATAAATAAGGCATCGTAACTATAACAAAGTCCATCATAGACCCTTAACATTATCTGGCGTGTTGAATCCTCCTCTAAATCAATTGGGCTTGTAAATGTTATTATTAAATCTCCTTCATCGGCATCAAAACCTTCATTACCAATCAGGTCGTCATCGGTTTCTCTATCCTTTACTCTTTCCCCAATATCCCAGACGCCATTACCCATTGTTTCAGCATCCCAATCATCATCTCCTTCACAAATACTCTGATCAGCATTACAATCATCAAATTCATCTATGGTTAAATCAAGATCCCATGCATAATCTAATTCATTTTTATTGATGTCATAAGAACGGGATCCATTTAAATCAAATTTATATTCACACGTCGTAATATTATTTCCTGCTACGGCCACAGGTGCATCATTCAAAATATAAGTTGCAACCAAGGAATCTGTGTCAAGATTGACACCATCACTCACGGATAAAACAAAGGAGAAAACAGTGTCTATTTCAATGTCAGGAATGGTGAAAAGGGCTGTGTCCGAATTGGCATTTGAGATTAAACTGGTGTATCCATCCAGGGATGTCCAAGTGTAGGTCAGGGTGGAGTCTTCCGGGTCAAAGGAATCGACACTGATTAAATCAATGGTGGTATTACACCCGCTGGGAATATCCATATCTTCACCCGCATCAGCGGTGGGACATTTATCCGCCAAAAGCGTTACCTTAACCGTATCAAAATCTTCACAATATTCTTCCGAATCATACACCCGCAACTCGAATTGGATATCAATATTTTCTGTTAAACCGTTAGGATATTTGAAATACGGGGTCACTTTTTTGGACTGGGAACTGGACATATCCACCTCTTCCCCTTCGATTTGCGTCCATTTATATTTTAATGTGCCATCAAAATCATAGGAAGCAGTACCATCCAAATACACACGGTAGGTGCTACCGCTAATGGTATATTCACAAGATTCAAAATCTTCCCCCGCATTTGCCACAGGTACCAAATCATCTAAAACAGATACGATAATCGAATCTGTGTCCGTTAGCCCTGCTTCATCTGTTACGGTTAAGTAGAATGTTAAATTTTCGCCCACCACGGATTCACTGATGGTAAACATGACCGAATCTGCAGAAGTTGTGTTGGTTAAATTAGAGGATAATTCATCAGCAACAGACCAGGCATAGGTTAAAGTAGTTCCTTCCGGATCTTCGGAATCTGTCCCGTCTAAATAAAAAAATGTTTGGCAGCCACCACTTAATGAGAGGTTATCACCAGCTTCTGCAGTGGGACTCATATTATCTAAAATAGTAATTGTGACCGTATCGGTGTGTGTGCAATAGTCATCATCAACTTCCAGTTCAAATCGGTAGGAACCTCCGGCATGCCCTGCATTAAAAATAGCAGTGGCAACGGCTTGGCTTCCACCGGACACGCTGGGCCCATCTAAGGAATTCCAGTCATAATCTAAATTCGATATGTTATCATCTATAGATCCGGACCCATCCAAGATTACTGAAATTAAGTTTGTGGAAA
>CAXFCD010000085.1:0-4444 GCA_964001155.1 uncultured bacterium
CGCTTCTTTTTTGCTGGGTGCAGTGATGCGGACTATTTCACATCCTGCCTCAATCATTCTGATGGATTGGGCAATGGTCCCTTCTGTGTCCATGGTATCTGTGGTTGTCATGGATTGAATCCGGATAGGATTGGAACCGCCTACGCCCACATGCCCGACCATCACCTCACGGGTCTCCCATCGTTGGTACTTTGTTAAATTGGGACAATAAAATTGCATTTATTTGTAAAAAGGTGTTTTTAAATATTGCTCTGCTTTTTCCATAGCCGAAGAAAAATTATCCAATTTCAAGCATTTTTTATAACTTGCTTTTGCCTCTTCCCTATTGTCCAATTTATCATAAATCATTCCCTGAAGCAGATAAGCATTTCCTAAAATAATATCCAATTCAGCCGTATAGGTGCTGATCGTATTACTAGCAAGTGTGAGAGCTTCCGTATATTTTTTTTGGTGGAAGGCCAGTAAAGCTTTCTCATAATCATAATAGGGCGTGTACCATTCTTTTTGCCGTTTCGTAAGGTTGGAAAGTGTTTGTTCCAATTCTATAATTTTTTTTTCCGATTCTGCCAATTTACTCGTTCGAATCATGGATTCTAAAAATAAAATATTGAAATAAAAGTTCCGGGGAAAATGTTCCACCAAATCCCTGGAATGTTTATAAGCCATAATGGGTTCGTTCTCCACCCAAAGGTACAAAAACCCTAGAATTCCTTTTGCCTCGATCCAGGCCCAATCACTTTCATTGGCTGCTTCAGATATTTCACTAAGTCCGGACTCTTTGGATGCATTTAAACCATAAAGTTCAACGGTCCATTTTAAAACGACATTGCTGATCCCGGCATAATACTCCACAATTCCGATAGGCAACCGCGCGTCCAAAAGATGGGGAGATTCTTCAGCCACATCATCAATAATGGAGAATCCTTTGTAAGCCCGATACAAAGTTCGGAGCCATTCTTTTTTGCCCAAGGAAACCCGAGCGCTCAGCCCAATCGCCGACCCTTGATAAAGGCGGTAAACAGGATCATGGTCAAACGTCTCAACTAAATTCTCATAAATCGGATAAATGGTATCCAGGTCATTTTCAAGAATTTGGTGGTTTTCATCTATCGAATCAAATGCCTGGCTCCGCACCCAGCGAGCAGCAGCCCAACACAGATGTACACCGGGATGATCCGGGTACAAATTGCGAGCTTGTGTCAACAATTCAATGGCGTGGTCAAATTCATAATTGTAAAAGGCATGAACGCCCTCTTTGACCAGTTTGTCTCCTTCATAATAATCCTTTGGAAATCCAATCGTTAACAGAAAGAAGAGCGTGAGTGCGGCGCGGAGCATGGATGGGAATTAGGAGGTTGGATTAGGAATTAGGATTTTGGATTAGAGAAATGGTATAAGGAAAAAACAGGAAAATGCGCTAGACCTAAGATCCTTGCGAGGATAAAATGAGCCATCCACGAGATTCATTATTTTCCGGCTTGATTTCCAGGCTTTTTTCCCAAGAAGCCCGAGCCAATTGTTTTTCGTCCATTTTCCAATAGGTAATCCCCATCCCCATATAGGCATCGGGGTTATCAGGGCTGAGTTCCAAAACTTCCTGATAAGCTACAAGAGATTCATTGAACATGTTTTTCTCTCTGTAAAATCTTCCCAAAACACTCATTGCTCCAGGCAACCATGAAGATGTATTATTATTCACAGAAAGTGCATTTTTGAAGGCTTGCCGTCCCATGGTAGGATTACCAATCCTATTATATTCTACCGCCATAACGTAATAGGTTTGGGGCAAAAGATTTCTCACCACAGCATCATTGGGACGGTAATGCAATAAATCTTCCCAGGAAGCTGCTGTCCGCCCCCATTCATGAGCATTGAAATAACTGAGACCCTGCATGTACCTAAAGTCAGGATTATCCGGTTCTAAATACACTGCATCGCTATACGAGAGAGCTGCATAAACAAATTTATTTTGCTCAAAATATAAATCAGCCAAAGACAAGTGGGGCTGCACATCTTTAGGATTGAGTTTCACTGCCCGTTGGAAAGATTTTTTTGCATCCTCCACACGACCAAGTTTTAAAAAGTTTTCACCAATGAGTTGAACAAATCCCGTATGGGTTGGATATTTTTCTGAGGCTTCTTCAGACAAATTCAATGCTTCTGTATAATCGCCGGTTTTCATTTTCTCACGAATGATGGTGAGCTGTTGGGCCGGACCGTCCGGTGCTTTTTCCGAGGATAATTTGAGAATATCATCGCTCAATTTTCGTTGTTGTTTGGTGTGGACAAACATGGACATGGCTTCGATGGTGGCCCCATGATCCGGATTTAAATAAAGCGCTTCTTCAAAAGCGTTTTTGGATTTTTGATATTCTCCCAATGTTGCATACAAGGATCCCAAGAAAAAGTGGGCATCGGGGTTATCGGGATTTTTAGCGACTTCTCGCAGGTAAACTTCTTTTGCAGCAGCATAATCTCCATTGGCTTCATAATGCATCCCTAACTGCCGTTGGACATATAGATTCTCCGGATTGAGTTTGGCTTCTTTTTCAAAATCTTCCCGACTGAAAAAAGGTTTTGAATCCAAGGCGACCACTTTCTTTTTTGGCTCATCCTGGTAAAAGTAGCGCGTAGCCCTGGCTAATTCTTTATTTGAAGCCTGAAGTTCTCCTGTGAGATTGAATAATTCATCTGCATATGCAGCCGTATTGATGCGTGGGGATTTTTTAGTGGTTGGCGCTGATTCAATCGCTTCTGCAGAAGCTTTATCAGATTTTCCTGACTTTTTCTTCTTGGATTTCTTTTTCTTTGTTTTTTTCTTTCTTGAAGATTTTTTCTTTTTTTTCTTCTTCTTTCCCGAAGATTTCTTTTTGGATTTTTTCCCTGAGCTTTTTTTCTTCTTCTTTTTCTTTGTTTGTTCCTCGGCTTCAGCACGCACGAATCCCGATTCTGAAATTGGGATACTGCCCATCAGAAGGAGACATATCAAAAGCCGGGTTATAAATTTCATGAAGTACACTTCTCGGATTACGGATCGAAATTACACAAACTTCATTAATTAGAAAGCATTTTTTATAAGGAGATCCATTTTGACTGTATTTGGGTTTTTCCTTCGGAATTTGTCCATAATACAAGCATTTGACTATCTACGGCTTCTATCTGTGGATATCCAATTCCTCTACCGCCGCCTAATGTTTCAACTAATTTCAATTCTGATTGAGTCCCATCTAAATTAATCTTCCGATAAACTATGTCAGATTCATCTTCATTTACTTCGAGCAAACTAGCGATAATCGTATTTTCATTTATCCAGGTTAAATCAACGCGTCCTTGCGGTTTTCCATCATCAATTCGGATTGGATTAGAAAAGGATTTACCAAAATCAGTTGAAAATGCTACATTGATCCTAGGATCACCTTCTGGCGCTGTAAACCATGCAATGGCTACTTTACCGTCTTTTTCCACCAATTTTGGACCATTAACGGGACATCCCGGAATTTCCCATCCATCTTCGAAAACAGGATAGGGTTCTTCCCATTCATCATCCACTTTGCGAATGATATTAATATTTCGGATTTCTGATTCTAACCTGTCCCGATAAGCAACAATGGTTGCCTTTCCCACTTGGACTGCAGACGTTGGGCAACATTCGCATACCATGGCATCAATGGGAATATCATCATCTTGTTCAAATTCACCGTCAAAAGATGTGGTGTAAAGATTCATATTCCCAGCACTATGGTGTCCATGCCCTCCAACCATTTGCCGGCCATCGAGCCAAACCATTCCTAAATTTCGGTCTGCGTTTTTATAAAATGATACAAACCCATGTTCTGCGTGTTTGCCATCTCTGTGAGGGACAATGGGATCACACCAAGTCGATCCACGATCGCCTGAATAAACCACTTTCACATCATACTCATAGGTTCCAGTTGAACTCATTTCAGGCCAATGTGCAACTAATGTTGTGTCATTTAATTCAAAAATGGATGGAAAATCTGCCCAATTCACAAAGAAATCTTCCGATGCATAAATCATGTTTTTTTCTGTCCAATTATTCTCAGAATACTCTGACCAATACAATCCAAAAGTGGTGGAGTCCAACGGTTCAAACCAAGAAACCAATAATCCCCCATTCATAGTTTTAACTAAATGGGGATACCGACTCCCCTCCCCAAATGGAGGCTTCGAAAATTCTTGTTTAGTGCACCCAAAAACAATGAGTCCCAAAATCAATAGTATAATTTTTTTCATTTTTTCTTTAAATATCCTTTACCAAAAACACCCAGTGCAATCAAGTTGATAGCCACTTCACCATAGGCTAATACTTTATTTTCGAAATAAAATGGGAAGTAAGGCGCAACAACCATATCCCAAATTGGAATTTGCCCCTTTTCCGGTTGAATAGGGTAAATCCAATACATGGTTTCTGAAAATGGGAAAA
>CAXFCD010000086.1:0-10050 GCA_964001155.1 uncultured bacterium
CAAATCAATGAAAATGGTTCCATGGATGCAGTCATATTTCAAAAGGAATTTTCAGGTATTCTGACAGGGAACTTAGGAAAGTCCTATACATTTCTTCAGCCTGTGACACATGTCATGAAGCCAAGATTTAAAGTATCATTATTTTTTGGATTGACAGGCATTTTTCTCTCTTACTTGATCTGTATCCCTTTGGGGATAAGAAAAGCACTAAATCATGGATCTATATTTGATTTTGGATCCAGCGTTGCAATATTTATTGCCTATTCAATACCCGGGTGGGCTCTGGGTGGGGTTTTACTGGTTATATTTGGGGGAGGCAGTTTTTTTGATATCTTCCCACTCGGTGGATTCAGAAGTCCAACGGAAGTCTGGGAGACATTGACTCCGATTCAAAAAATATTGGATCAGCTTCATCATATGATTCTGCCAATCATTGCCTGGACCATAGGAAGTTTTGCGACTATGACTGTGTTAATGAAGAACAGTTTATTGGAAAATTTAAGTCAAGACTATGTGAGAACTGCCTTTGCCAAAGGATTAAAAGAAAAACGAGTCATTTGGCTGCATGCCATGAGAAACAGTCTTATTCCGATCGCTTCCGGTATTGGTCATATTTTGGGTGTCGTCATTGCCGGGTCTTATTTTATTGAGCGTATGTTTAATATTGACGGATTTGGAAGAATGGCCTTTGAAGCCATTCTCGCCAGAGACTATCCCGTCACATTAGGATTTTTAGTTATCGTAGTATTAATTCGTCTTGTAGGAAATATTATTTCAGATCTTGCATTAGCATCGGTAGATCCAAGGATTAGATTCAAGTAATGGTTGAAGTGAAAGACAACCAGGAACTACACGAAACTGTCCTCAGAAAACGTTGGAAAAAGTTTAAGGGCTTGAAAAGAGGGTACTACTCTCTGGTCATTTTGATGTCCTTATATATTCTTTCATTTTTTTTACCATTATTGATCAATAATCGTGCACTCATCGTTAAGTATGATAATGAATATTATTTTCCAATCATCTCTGGCTATATCCCTGGAAAAACTTTTAATCAGGATGTACCAGGAGAAGCACGCTACAGGAAACTGAAAGTTCAATTTCAAAATGATCACCAGAACAGCAATTGGGTTATCCTACCTCTGTATCCATATTCTCCTTTCGAAGATATAACCTACGAAGGCAATAAAATGTTTGAGTCGCCAAACAGTATCCACTGGCTGGGTACAGATAATACTGGAAGAGATGTATTTGCGAGATTGTGTTATGCATTTAATATATCCATATCTTTTGCGTTGCTGCTGACGATTATTAATTACATTGTTGGTATCTTAATTGGAGGTGCAATGGGCTATTTCGGAGGGAAATTTGATTTATTCTTCCAGCGTCTAATCGAAGTCTGGTCCAGTCTGCCTATGCTATTTGTAATCATTATTATATCTTCGATTCTGAAACCTTCCTTTTTACTCCTGATTGGTATTTATACACTTGTAAACTGGATTAGTATGACCTACCTAATTCGTGCAGAATTTTACCGAGAAAAAGCAAAACCCTATGTGGCAGCAGCCTTAAGCATGGGACAATCAGATTTTAAGATTATGTTTAAGCATATACTGCCGAATTCATTGGTACCAGTCATCACCTATTTCCCTTTTTCAGTTGTTGCAGGAATTTCAGCTTTAGTTGGGCTAGACTATCTCGGCTTTGGGCTAGCACCGCCCACACCATCATGGGGACAAATGCTGGACATTGGGCTTTCAAATATCTCAAAATGGTGGATGGTTTTCTCCCCTGTATCTGCACAATTTTTTACACTACTATCAATTGTATTTATTGGTGAAGGGGTTCGAGAAGCTTTCGATCCTAAGGTATACTCGAGATTAAGATGAGCAACAATAAATTAATCGAAGTAAAAAATTTGAAAACGTTTTTTCATACAGAAGCTGGAGTTGCTAAGGCGGTTAATGATGTCAGCTTTGATATTTATAAAGGAGAAGTATTGGGCATTGTAGGAGAGTCGGGTTCCGGAAAATCTGTAACATCCTTATCAATTAATCGTCTAATACCTAATCCGCCCGGCGAAATCGTAAGCGGTGAAGTGATATACAATGGCGTGAATTTGCTGGATTTAAGCTACGAAGAAATGAGCCAATACCGTGGTAAGCATATTTCAATGATCTTCCAGGAGCCAATGACGTCTTTAAACCCCGTTTTGAGAGTCAAAACTCAGATGAATGAAATTCTTATTCATCATGATAAATTAACGGAAGACGAAGCAACTAAGAAAAGCATTGAAATACTCAATTCTGTAGGGATCCCGGATCCAGAAATAAGGATCAATGACTATCCACATCAATTCTCTGGTGGTATGAGACAGCGAATCATGATCGCAATGGCCTTACAATGTAATCCCGCACTATTAATTGCGGATGAACCAACCACTGCGCTTGATGTAACAATACAGGCGCAAATTTTAGATTTGATGATGGAGCTTAAAAATAAAAGGGAAGATGCAGCAATTTTGCTCATTACCCATGATCTAGCTGTCGTCGCCGAGACATGTGACCGAGTGATTGTCATGTATGGCGGTGTAATCCAAGAAATAGCTGACATACGAGAATTGTTTACTAATCCCGTTCATCCCTATACCAAAGCCTTGATGGAATCAATACCTAAAATGAACGAAAGTACAAAACGGCTGAAAGCCCTGAAGGGCATGGTTCCGTCAATTATTGAATTGGGTGATGGATGTAAGTTGTGTTCTCGATTTGACCCTGATGAATGTGCCTGCAGGGGCACTGGAGTAGAGCCAGATTTGATTGAGATAAGTGAAAATCATTTTGCACGTGTTCATCCGGAAGTTCTTCAGATATGAGTGAAAACAGTCCAATTCTAAAAGTTAGTAACCTTATTGTTGATTTTCCAATTTTTGGTGGATTATTGCAGAAGAATATTGGCGCAGTACATGCGGTTAAGGGCGTTAGTTTTGATCTATTCGAGGGTGAAACTCTTGGTATTGTAGGAGAATCCGGCTCCGGTAAGTCAACTCTAGGTAATGCAATCTTAAATGTACTCCGCCTCACAGCACCGGATGTCAAAATTGATGGCGAAATTTCGATCCTAGTGAATGGCGATGAGACAGAGCTGCTTCGATTATCAAGAGCAAGAATGAAACCGTACCGAAAACACATTCAAATGATTTTCCAAGACCCTTATTCTTCTCTTAATCCACGGATGCTTGTGAAGGACATTATTCGAGAACCTCTGAACATCAATACAAATCTTTCCGATAACGAAAAGGATGAAAAAGTTGATTGGCTGTTAAATAAAGTAGGTTTAACAATTGAACAGTCAAACAGGTACCCTCATGAGTTTTCCGGTGGCCAACGGCAGAGGATTGGTATCGCAAGGTCTCTCGCAACAGATCCAGAAATAATCATTGCTGATGAACCGGTGTCTGCGCTGGATGTGTCAATCCAAGCTCAGATCATTAACCTGATGATGGATTTACAAGATGAGTTAAATCTTTCAATCATTTTCATTGCACATGATTTGTCTGTTGTAAAACATATTTCTAGTCGTGTGGGTGTTATGTATAACGGAGAACTTGTTGAAATAAACAAGACGGATGAGATTTTTAACAATCCGCAGCACGATTATACAAAAGAATTATTAAGGGCTATACCACAGCCTGATCCAGAAGGAAGAGAAGAGAGAAAGAATTCTCGTTTAAATATAGAATAAAAAATTATCAAAAAGGTAAACAATGAAATACAGTGAATACCCCTACGAAAGAATTAACCTGGACAAAGCCAAGGATAAAATGTCTGGCTGGCTTTCACGGTTTAACGATGCTTTATCAGCAGATGACCAAATATCCGTTCTGAAAGAAGTGGATGAATCCAGCCGTGAATATTCGTCTTATCAAGCCATTGCCAGTTTGAATTTTAATAAAAATATCAATGATAAAGACGCGAAGGCTGAAAAAGAATATTATGACAACATTGGCCCTGAATATCAAAAAATTCATAACGAATTAGATAAAGCTGTGGATACTTCCCCATTTAAAAATGATTTAGCAAAAGAGTGGGGCAACACATTTCTAAAACAGATTGAAATGGATCTGAAATCCTTTGATCCAAAAATTGTTGATATGCTTAAGGAAGAGACCGAGCTACGAAACCAATACACCCAAAAGATTGGCGGTGCTCAAATTGAATTCGATGGTGAAACGTACAATCTTGCCGGATTAGGTCCATTTCATAAAGATGAAGATCGAGATGTTCGAAAACGATCCTACGAAGCGCGATTCAACTGGTTTGAAGAAAATGGTGAATTCTTTGATGATCTTTATGATAAACTGGTGAAACTCCGCCACAAAATTGCCACAACGCTTGGGTATGAAAATTTTATTGAGTTGGGCTATATGAGAATGAGTCGTTCTGATTATGGCCCCAAAGAAGTTGCCAACTTCAGAAAACAGATTGTTGAGCATGTGGTTCCTGTGGTGAAAAAACTCAATGAGCAACGGAAAGAGATTCTTGGGTTAGACCATCTATATTTTTATGATGGGATAAATTTTAAGGAAGGGGATCCAACGCCGAAAGGCTCGCCGAATGAATTGGTAGAACGTGCTCAAAAAATGTATCATGAATTGTCAAAAGAAACAGGCGAATTCTTTGACATCATGGTGAATGAAGACCTCATGGATCTTGTGAACAGAGATGGAAAAATGGCAGGTGGATTTTGCACCGCATTCCCCAAATATGAACGTCCGTACATTTTCTCAAACTTTAATGGGACAGATCATGACATCACCGTTTTGACCCATGAAGCGGGCCATGCATTCCAGTGTTATTCCAGTCGGAAACAACCGTTATCCAGTTATCTCTGGCCAACGATGGAATCTGCTGAAATCCATTCCATGAGTATGGAATTTTTCACGTGGCCATGGATGGACCAATTTTTCAAAGAAGAGACAGATCGGTTCAAGTATAAGCACATTTCAGGAAGTTTATCATTTTTGCCTTATGGCGCGTGTGTGGATCATTTTCAGCATTGGGTGTTTGAGAATCCTGAAGCGACTCCGAAAGAAAGAAAAGAAAAATGGCTCGAGTTAGAATCAATGTATTTACCTGACAGAGATTATGATGATATCGCATATCCGAAATCCGGTGGCATTTGGCAGGGGCAACTTCATATTTATCAAATGCCGTTTTATTACATTGATTACACATTGGCACAAACGTGTGCTTTTCAATTTTGGATCAAAAGTGAAGAAAATCGGGAAAAGGCGTGGGAAGATTATTACCGTTTATGTCAGGCTGGTGGCAGTTTACCCTTTACTGGCTTAGTTGAATTGGCTGGATTAGAATTACCATTTGAAGACGGTTGCTTGGAAAAAGTGGTGGAAAAAGTCACAAAATGGCTAGAAAGTATAGACGTTTCATCTTTATAATTCATCCATGAAGAAAATCTGTTTAGCAGCCCTTTTTTCACTTTTATCGGCACAAGATCCCAAACCGCTGACCCATTTTGTTTATAAATATTTACTCATTACACAAAGTAAAATGGTTGACAGTCCAACAGTATGGCAAGATGTTAGAGAAGGATATCTTCGGAGTGAAGGTTTATATTTTTCCGAGGCATTGATGGACAGTATAGATACCGGTTTATCTTCTTATCATGTGGCGGTGAATCACATTCCAACTATGGAACATATAAGAAGAGAAGTGAAAGAGGGAAAGGAATTTGATTATAAAATTGATGTACCACCGCCACCCATGGCGAATGTGAATTATTTTTCTTCGTCTAAGAAATGATCCGGATTGATATCCAATTCTTTAAAAATCATTTTAGAAATTTCTTCTGCAGCATCATCTTCCTTAAAACCGTCCTCAATCAGGGCATTCCAGGCATCCTCTAAAACAAGAAGATCTTTTGCTTCTGAAAAAATATCATCTAAGATCGAAGAGGGGACTTTGAAATCCCGGAGGCGTTCATAGATATTTAAGCGGTGTACATCCATGGTTGAAACTACGAGATAAATTTGGAAATAAATGGAAAAAGGAGAATTGTAGTGAAGAAATCATGCAGTAAATTTCTCTGCTGTTTTTTTAAAAAATTGTAAGAAATGGCGTCGTACCCAAGTGGCTTAAGGGGGCGGTTTGCAAAACCGTTATTCGCCGGTTCGAATCCGGCCGACGCCTCCAATCTTCGCTTTGCTACGAATGGCAGGCTCCATCATTCATGCCCGGGTGGTGGAATTGGTAGACACTATGGACTTAAAATCCATTGCCAGTAATGGCGTGCCGGTTCGAGTCCGGCCCCGGGTACTCGTTGAGAAACCCCGCATATCGCGGGGTTTCTTTTAGGTGTGACCATAGCTATATTTTAATAATATTTAAATTGAAGAATATTTAATTTTATAAAAATAAATTCTTATTATCAAAAATTTAGTAGTATTTGTGAGGCTCTTTACATTGTTAAAATCATTAAGTCTTTTCTTTTTTGTGTTTATACTGAATGCATCTGATTACTATGTAGCTACCTATGGATCAGATGAAAATCCAGGTACATTTGCACATCCATTTCGAAATATTCAGCGAGCTTCTGAGATAATGACATCTGGAGATATTTGCTATATAAGGCAAGGTGTATATCATGAAGTAGTTACTCTTAATGATCAGGATGGAGCAAATGGATCAGAGATTGTATTTACCAATTTTAATGATGAACGTGTTGCAATGGATGGAACAGTTTCAATCGATTCCGTTTGGCAGGTATATTCGGGAAATATCTGGAAAACCACCCTGGATTTTGACATTTGGCAGTTATTTGTAGATCGAAATGAAATGGTTATGGCCCGATGGCCTAATGCGAATTTTTCAGATGGCTCTATTTGGGATAAGGAAAATTACTGGGGGCACGGTACCATTGATCAAGATCCTGAAGCTTATGGAAACGGAACGCTTATCGATGAACCGCATGGGAATGTTAATCTTGCAGGAAGTGGACTAGATATAACGGATGCAATCGCAATTCTGAATGTAGGATCCTTTAAGACCTGGTCTAGAAGAGTATTAACCCACAGCGGCAATACATTTACATATGATCCTGTACCTGCTTGGAAGACGAAACATCATGATTACTTTCTTGAAGGGAAACTGGAATTTTTGGATGCGGATAGCGAATGGTTTTTTGATCCTGAAACAAAAGAACTGTATTTCTGGGCACCCGGTGGAGAAGATCCTAATCACCTTCAGATCCGTGGTAAGGTACAGTCTTATGCATTTGAAGTAACAAATTCGGATTATGTGACCATCAAGAATCTAGAATTTTTTGGAACTACATTTAAATTTACCAATAGTGATTATGGTCTCGTTGATGGCTGCAATTTATACTATCCTAGTTCTTATAAAAGGATGCTTGGAGTTGTGGATACAATACCTGATATGAGTATATTTCTTTCAAGTAGCTATTGTAAAGTGATTCGTTCAGCATTTAGATATACGGATGGCGCGGCCCTAGAAATGTATTCAGGTAATAATACGATAGAAGATTGTTATTTTTATCATATTGATTATACAGCAACTGATTTAAATGGTTTAATGACTACCATACAGATGGGAGGGGCTGGAAATATTTTTCGTAGAAATACTTTACACAAACTTGGTGCTTCAGCAACATTGAATCCAGGCGATGCAGCACTGATAGAATTTAATGATATGTATGATAGTGGATATATGCAAAGTGATGGCTCACTAATACAATGTATGGTTGGACAACAGCCAGGTGTAGAGATAAGATATAACTGGCTTCATGATACTATTAAGTATGGTGCGAGGTTTGACGGAAATGGTACCGGTAATAATGGTTTAATGCATCATAATGTAATTTGGAATGTCCAGGGTGGAATAATGATCAAGGGCTATGAACATAATCTATATAATAATACGGCTTTTGATAATGGAGATAAGAATGATATAATTGTTATGATTGACCAGGGGGGTAATGAAGGGACTATCACTCGTAACAATGCTGCAAATAAAATAGCAGGTCATAGGAGTGGTACCTATGGTGACTATCCTGTCCCAGGAACATATGACCATAATTGGAATGGGTATGAGACAGGCGGTGATATTAAAAATCATTTGATAGACCCTGAAAATTATGATTTCCGTCCACACCCTGATTCTTCTTTAGTTGATGCTGGTATGATAGTAGAAGGTATTACAGATGGATATCTTGGCGAAGCACCTGATATAGGTGCATATGAAAATGGTGGTGAAATGTGGGTTCCTGGTATAACATGGGATGTGAGTACAATGTTTGGAGATGATTATGTCGCACCAGATCCAATGCACAATGGGCCCGTTTGGCATGTTTCAAATTCAGGGTCAAATAATTATGATGGTAGTATAGAAAACCCTTTCGCAACAATTCAGTTTGCCTATGATAGAGCTAATGAAAATGATACTATTTTGGTACACCCTGGTACATTCTATGGTACAAATTGGTTCAATGGTAAAAGTGTTGTTCTGGCTTCGTTTTTCATCACAACAAATGATACAGGCTATATAAACAATACAATTATTGATGGGGATAGCTCCAATTGTCCGCTAGCGATCGTAGGTAATATTGATTCAACATGCAGGGTCACTGGATTTACAATCCAGAATGGTATAGGATGTGTTTACGGTCAAGGAGCAGGAATTTATATAGAAGGATCAAGCCCCAGGCTTGACCACCTTGTCGTAAGAGATAATCATGGTGGAACAAATGGTGGTGGTATCTGTTTGAATGGAGGTTCATACTCCGTTATGAATGAGATTACTATTGAAAATAATTCATCAGAGTATGGGGGTGGGATTTACAGTTACTATTCCGAACCAACCATTACAAATTGTACGATTAAGAATAACCAGGCTTCCCTGGGTGCAGGGATTTATTTTGCCACATCTAATCCGAATCTAGAATTTGTAAGCATACTAGACAATCATGCAAACAATAATGGTGGTGGTATTTATTGTACAGACTATTCAATTCCTACCTTTAATCATATAACAATTGCAAATAATGTTGCTAGTAGTGGTGGAGGTATCTATTGTTCAGTTAATTCTAATCCTACTCTGTCAAACTCAATTCTATGGAGTAACACGCCTGAAGAAATTATTATGTCAACGGGATCCTTAACCGCTACCTATTCAATTATAGGAGACGGTTGGGATGGAGAAGGAAATATTGATGCGGACCCACTATTCTGTAACCCGGACAACGGTGATTATACCTTAGCTGCGAATTCACCTGCACTTGGTGCCGGAGATGATGGTACAAATATGGGAGCATTTGGTGTTGGCTGTGGTGATATATGGCTCCCACCAACTATAGCCGCCATGGCAGATACGTCCATGGATGAAGACAGCGAGCTTATGCTTCAGCTTTCAGCCGAGTCTGAGCAGGGCTACGATATCTATTTTGAAGCAGAGAGTGATACATCCAGTTTGTATGTATATACAGAAGACGATATGCTGTATATTAACCCGGAGGCGGACTGGAACGGTTCTTCCCAGATCACTGTTATGGTATACAGCGAGTTTGATTATGAGATCAATGATACAACATCCTTTACCCTTACAGTTAATCCGGTTAATGATGAACCCATGTTTCATAATCTGCAAGCGTTAGTGGGGGCGGGCATGGAGTTCCATGTTCCCATCCATGTGTCTGATGTAGATATGGACGATCTGGTGGTATCCTTTGACGAGTCCTGGGACTATCCTGAATGGCTGTCTTTAACGGTTGGTCCATTTGCCCTGACGGGGACAGCAATGGAAGCGGCGAATGTTCATTTCCCACTTCATTTAAGTGATGGGCAAGCCACAGTGACGGATACGTTCCGTTTGTCGGCACAGTTCTTTAATCCACGGATCACATCAATTTCGGACGTACCCGAAGATCAGGGCGGCAGAGTGTATCTGAGTTTCTTGAAGTCCTTTTTTGATGAGCCTGAAACCACAAACCAGTCCTACACGGTCTTTAGAATGGATGTGA
>CAXFCD010000087.1:0-29187 GCA_964001155.1 uncultured bacterium
GACCACATTCAATTCACATCCGTGGTGAATGATTCCCTGCATAATTATATGCCTGTGGTAGAAAATGTCGTTGCCAATGAATTTATGGTGATTTGGGAAGATGGCAGAGGTTACATCAATGAAGATCCTCTGTTGATCAATGGGGTGGATTTATACGGTTCCGGTTACAAAATTGGGCAAGGCATGACCACAGACGTAAACGGAATTCCCATTTGCGTGGCTTATCATAAACAGCAAAATGTGAATATCACCCATCATTCAGGACAAGAATTTTTCTTAGATTGGGTTGATTACCGCAGTTCAGGGAAAGAGGATTTGGCCAATTATTATGGTCGGACTATCATGAAAGCAGATCTGTTATCCAGTGGATCACAATGCTTCAATTGTGATGTGCCCACAGAATTTTCCCTAAAACCGGCTTATCCTAATCCATTCAATGGAAAAGTGACATTTGAATTTGAAATGCCGGCCAAAGAAGCGGTTGAATTCCAAATTTATGATATCACCGGACGGGTGGTTGCTGACAAATTAATTCTTCCCGGCTTTGGTGGTAGTTACAGGGTTAGTTGGGATGGATTAAATCGTTCAGGACAATTAGTTCCTAGCGGAATATACTTTTATGAATTTAAAACAACCAAAACAATAGAGAAGGGTAAGGTAACTTACTTAAAGTAATAATTTAATACTTATTTTGTTGAATTATTAAATAAAAGAAAATGCAATCTCAGATTAAAAATAATTTCCTTACCTTAATTTTTATCCTCATCCTTCATCCTGCCATAGGACAAGACTTGGATGAACGATACCATTCTGTGGATGAAATTTATTCTTATTTGGATTCTCTGAATCAATTGGAGGAGATTGCGGATTTATTTCGTGTGGATACAATTGGTTATTCAACACAGGAGCAAATTCCCATCTTGGCCGTAAAAATTTCCCAAAACGTCAATGTGAAGGAAGACGAACCCCGGGTATTATTTGTGGGGCAAGTTCATGCGGAAGAGATCTTGGGCGTTGAAGTGGTGATGGATTTAATGAATGACCTATTGTTTCCAGAAAATAACATTTATTCTCACATGAATATCCTCAGACAGTATTTAGATATTTGGCTGGTGCCCACTGCCAATCCTGAAGGATTGAATGTGGTACACGAAGGATTGGACCTTAGTTATCGTAAAAATAAAAAGGATTTATCCCCGGAAGGGCCATTCCCCAATGGTGTTTTTGATTATGATCCTACCATCGGCAACGATGTGGATGGCGTGGACCTAAACCGAAATTTTGGTTTTAATTGGGTGTTCGGCGACACATTTTTAGAACCGGATAATTCCGATTATGCATCCCATTACGATTATTATAAAGGGGAAGAACCTTTCTCTGAAGGGGAAGCCATAGCGCTTCGGGATTTAGCCTTGGAAAATGATTTCGTCTTCTCCATTGTTTGGCACAGTTCACGTTCAGGGAATTTGTCGGAAAAAGTGTTTACTAGTTGGAGATGGGAAGAAACCAAAGATTCGCCTGATTTAGGCATCATGAAATCTATAGCAGATCATTTTGCAGGATTGATTGAAACTGAAGACGGAACAGGAACATATCTTTCAGTTTACAGTGGTTCCCGAAATGGCAAACTCCACGATTGGTTTTACCGGGAAACCGGATGTATCCAATATCTGGTGGAATGCGGAACAGCCAATCTTCAGCCCGACAGTGCTTTAATTGAAGACAACATTTTGCGAAACAAGCCTGCCATGGTCTATTTGATGGATCGTGCCTTGGGTTATTACACAGATGCTGCACAGATAACAGGCATCGTGTATGATGCTTCCACAAATCAACCTATTCAAGGTGCCATCGTTGAAATAATGGAACACACCGGTTCAGTATTAAAGCCGCGATTGACGAATGAATTTGGGCGATACAGACGGATATTGGATGTTGGAACATATACGCTATCCATCAAGGCTGAAGGTTTTTTGCAAAAAGAAATTACCGTCGTGGTAAATAATAGCGGCGTGACGACAGAAGATATTTCACTTGAACAAGCACCCATTCATACATTGATATTAAATCTTTTTCATGATACGACTGATATCAACACGATTGAAGGTGTCATCAAAAATGAATTTGGAACTGAAGCAATTGAAATTACCACTGGTCCAAACACATTTAATTTACGCCAAGGAACGTATACCATCACTTTCCCTTCTGATGGAAATTATATGCCATGGGAGAAGACATTCACAATTGGTTCTGATTTGGTCATGTCTGTACCCTTTTGGACAGGGAACCCACAAGTCTTGAGTCAATCCTGGCCTTGGGAAAATGCTGAAGGGCCTTGGCTGGCAGGTAATGTAATCTTACGGTCTCAAGAAGGAGATTACTATGATAATGGCGATTCCACTTTAAGCACCCAATGGATGGAGTCAGGATTTCAGGATATTTCCGGAACAAACCGGGCCATGGTTGCTGTGACGCATAAATTTGAGACAGAGTGGGATCATGATTTGGTCAGTGTTTCAATCTTGGATGTAAATGATAATGTCCTGGGCCAAAAAAGTTGGACGGGAGATCATTGGGTAGATTATGAAACAGATTACGTTACCGCCATATCCGAGACGGGGTTTACGCAAGTGAAAGTCAGGCTGGAATTTGCACCGGATCAAACTGTGAACTATCGCGGCTGGGAATTACAGGATTTAACTCTTTTTTCTATACAAGATGAATATTTAAGCGTCACTGAAACAAATTTTAGTGAAGCGCCAAAAATTACCATGAAAATCAACGGATTATACCCGAATCCGTCCAATGGCCAATTCCAGGTTGATTTAGCGAATTTTCCCGGTGGACAAGCTACGATTCGTGTGTTCAATCTATTAGGTCAGGAAATATTTCTCCAAAAATTTCAAAAAATGTCTCCGGGCAGTCAATTTATCAATTTGAATTTGAATAATATGAACGGCCTTCCCACAAGTTCAGGGATAGTTTTTGTTCGTTTTGAAACACCAACTAAACAAGTTGTGAAAAAATGTATCATTTTGAGAAATTGAACGACGGTGCTTAAAAAAGCTTTATCGAATCCTTTGAAAATCTCCCATGTATTAGGGGAGAACAAAAGAGGGGTCATAGTAAAATTAAAGATGCCAAAAAACAAAAGGTAAATCTAATGAATCTTAATAAAAACACTCTTATTCTTTTCCTAATATCAATTTCTTTGCTTTTGGGGGAAGGTATTTCCTTCCGCGGAAAAACAAAGGATCAACTCATCGGGCAACCCATTCCGCTGGCTTTTGCCAATATGGTTATGAATGAATACAATATTTTGCCCTCCCAAATCAATCCCCAACGCGGCACGTTTATGATCATTACGCCTGACGGCATCATGAATTATTTGGGAGATTTTGTTGCATTCAAAAATTCCCAGGGATTTGATGTTGTGGTTGTCCCTTTATCGGAAGCGGGGGAATCGGCACAAGCAATTAAAAATACAATTACTAATAAATTAGTTGAAGATCCCATGTTGGAATATGTTTTGCTCCTCGGTGATGTGGATGGGTTTGCTGCGTTTCCATCTTTTTATTACGGTCCGGAAAATGATGTATCCGATCAAAAATACACCTACATCCTGGGTGATGATAATATTCCCGATGTTTTCATTGGACGTCTTTCCATTGATTCTTTATCAGATTTGGCTGTCATGATGGCCAAAACAATGCAATTTGCCAAAGACCCATTGGCTTATGATCAAAATTGGTTGAGCCGCGGACTTATTGTCGCTGGGAATTATGCCAACACCTATCCAATTCCGATTACACCGAAATGGACATCTTATTGGCTTCGAGATGAATTAATTGATTTTGGGTACAGCCAAGTTGATACAGTTTTTTATCCGCCAATTCAACAAGGTGCACCATACATTATCCCTGCTATCGATAATGGTGTAGGAATCGTGAATTACCGTGGTTGGGGCGATGCCAATGGCTGGCATTACCCGGAATTTCATGTGGATGACGTAAATGATTTGAACAATGGTTGGCTCACACCTGTTTTCATGAGTTATGTTTGTAACTCCAACGATTTTGCAAATAATGTGGATCCCTGCCTCTCTGAAGCAGTTATGCGGGGCGGAACGCCCTCGGTGCCCAAAGGCGGCGTTGCTTTTATCGGCCCATCGGACTTGCACACAAGTACAAAATATAACAATGTGATCAATGCTTACATGTATGATGCTATGTTGAACCATGGTGTGGTGGAATTAGGGCCCGCCATGCAGGCAGGACAATCAGGATTGATCAAAGAATTTCCTGCGCAGAATGGTCCCGGAGAAGCTCAAGAATTTTATGCTCATGTGTACAATATTTTGGGGGATCCATCGCTTCAGGTTTATACCAATACACCTGATCAATTTTCATTTGAGATTGATCATTATGAGTCCCATGACGGTCTCTTGGATGTTGTAGTAAAAAATAGTTCCGGATTTCCTGTGAAAGGTGCTGTAATCAGTATAATGAATGAAGGTGAATTATTAGGTAAAGGTACTACAGACAATTCCGGAAAATTCGTTACAACCATTGACCCATCTGGTATATATACGTTGGATGTATATGCCAATAAAGGTGGATTTGTTCAAGGTCATGAAATAGCTTATTTGGAAGTGACAAATAATGATCTAGTTTTATCTAATATGTCAATTTTGTGTGAATATGGCGGTGAAAAACCAGCTGTTGGGGAAATGGTAAACATCACGTTAACGCTTGAGAATACATCGGGGAGTACCTCCGGTGCTTTCTCTGGTCAAATTGTTTTTTCGGATCAAGTTTCTCCTAATTCATTTGATGTGAATGTCCCATCAATATCATCCGGTTCGACCGCAAATATATCAAGTGTCGAATTTGCCATTTATGGAATGGATGCAGGGCAGGGAATCGTTGGAGCATTAAAAAATGGAAATGGGAATACCGTTTGTGAATTTGTTGTAGATGTTGAAATGCCTGTTTTTGATATTTCCTTTGATAATTCTTCTGTGACACCTAATTCAGAGATTGACCCATTATTATCCATTTCAAATTTTTCCGGTGGAACTTATCAAGGCGTTTGGATTGAAGTGTCATCGATATCGGAAGGCGCAACGGTTTCTTTGGATGGTGCATCAGACATTTTCTCATCATTTAGTCCATTTGCCACAACATACCATTCAACGAATTATGATATTTCCATTGGTGATGTAGCATATGGAAGTGACATAACATTTTTAGTAGAATTCCACAAAATGGGAAATACTATTTTTACTCGGGAAGTCCTTTTACATATTGAGCCGACATCGGCAAATATTCCCGTGGCACCTAACAATTATGGCTACTGGGCATACGATGATACAGATGTCGGATTTGATCAAACACCTTCATTTAATTGGGTGGAATTAGATCCAAATTACGGTGGAAGTAATGGAACCCATTATCAATTAGATGATGATGATCATGTGGATTTAGACCTTCCATTTACGTTTAAATACCATGGGATTGATTATGACCAAATAACGGTGAGCTCAAATGGTTGGACTTCTTTCGTGCCTTGCTATATTGATTATTTCTGGAATATGTCCATTCCCATGTATATGGGGCCAAAAGCGTTGTTAGCACCATTTTCCGATGATTTGGAAACCATTGATACGAATGGTGATGATGAAATTGATGTTTGGATCAATGTTTATACATGGCACGATGAAGCCAATGGACGTTTCATTATTGAATGGTCCCGAGCCTTAAATGGTTATGATGAAGAAACAGAAGAAACATTCGAAATTATTTTATATAATCAAAATGCAATGCCCACAGCCAGCGGTGATGGTGTGATTGATTTCCAGTATTTGGAAATAGAAGATGTGGATGTAACGAAAAATTATTCCACAGTTGGGATTGAATCGCCCACTAAGAATTACGGCCTGCAATATGTATTCAATAATGTTTATGCACCAGGTGCAGCGCCCTTGGCGGATGAAAGAGCGATCCGTTTCACCACGGAAAAGCCGGATAATTACGTCGCACCCTTGGCCATTGATGATGAAATGAATCCACATGAATTTGCCTTGAGTCCTGCATACCCGAACCCATTTAATCCGGTGACCCATTTGGATTTAAAGATTCCTTCAGTCGAACATGTGAATATAACGATTGTAAATATTTTGGGTAGGGAAGTGGTAGAACTTCAAAACGGAACCATGGTTCCGGGGCATTATAAAATTTCATGGAATGGCGCTAACCATTTTGAAACTCAGGTCGCTTCCGGAACTTATTTCGCTGTGGTGAAATATGGAGAAAAAACAAAAGTTCAAAAACTTTTATTTTTGAAATAAGTGATGAAAATAAAAATCTATTCAACGAGTTGGTGCGGTCCTTGCAGAAATGCAAAGCGTCTTTTAGATGAACGCGGGCTCTCCTATGAAGAAATTGATATTGAAGAACATGGGATGAGCAGGGATGATCTTTTTAAATTGACCGATGGCTATACTGTTCCCCAAATTGTGATCAATGAAAAGCCTGTTGGCGGTTATGAAAACCTGCTCCAACTCGACCGTGAAGGAAAGTTATACACTTGATTCAAACCTTTTTTAAATCCAACAGGGTTTTCGCTTTGGCGGGAGCCCTGTTTTTGTTTTTGGACTGTGCCGGCCGTATTAAGCCCTGGAAACTGGTGGACGTCTATACCATCGATGTCCAAATTTTGAACACGCGGCAATGGTCTAAAACTGAATCTGAGCATATGGAAGACTTGGAACCGATCATGAAAAGGGAATTACGATATTATCTGGACAATGATTTACGAATCTATGAGCGGTTGGATCCAAGCTATACAGAGATGCATAATGCCATATTCGAAGTGGATAGTATCACCAGAGAATTGATCAAATTGGTTCGGAAAATGAAAAAAAGAGACAGTGGTGGGTTGGATTCCATTCCCTCAGATACAAATGTCACGTATCGTAAAATGGTGCGTTCAATGAGTGTGGATGTTCAGAAAACCCAACGCAAGTATGATGAGGAAAGAGAAAACTTGATCAAAGGATTCAAAAAAGTTAAAAAGAATATTGTGTATGTGGAGGAAGAAGCGCTTCCCCTAAAAAAACATCTATATACACTTCGTTACAGACGAGATTTACTCCAGCCCCACATTGAATATTTTAATAAAGTTTTAAACGAAGCCCTTTTCCAAGACCCGGAATCATCTTACTCCCAATATGTGAAAGAGCTATCCCTGCAGCTTGAGATTTATAGGATTCAATTAGACAATTTTGAAGAGTTTTTATCAAAGATCAATATTGTTGCCAGGAATGAGGCCCAGGCGAAAGTGATATTGATGGGCAGGAAAGATGAACCCTTGAATTATATTGAAAAATTTGAAGAGGGGAAGAAAAATTATTTAGAAATTTTGAAAGAGATTCGCACTATCACCGAATCAATCTGATTTTTTCAAATAAGTGATTTTTTGAACTTTTGTTTTGGTATTACCTTCCATAATGCCGAAATAGATTCCATTAGCTACTCGTTGCCCTGACTTATTCAATCCGGGCCATTTCAGGGTCACCACTTCCGGTTCTTCATAATGTTTGGAAAAATGCCAAACCTCCTGGCCCAATAAATCAATAATCCGAAACTCAATTGTTTGTTCTGTTATCACCTGGAATTGAAGTGTCACACTTTGTCCTTTAGATGGGTTTGGGTAGGGCGAATAAAAAGTGAAATCTTCAGAATAGCCATCTTCCAATCGAAGAATATAATCCCAATACGTCTCATCTTCACCAATAGCTGAGACAATCAATACAATCCACTCAAATCCTAATTTTGGATCAATATTGAGTTCTGATCCACTTTTTACTACCCATTGGTCAGTGCCATAAATTTTCACCACCGATGTAAAGTAAAACTCTCCGCTTGTTGCTATTAGTGATAATGATACGGGAGATTCAGTAATAAGAGAGTAATAATGTGAACTGAAGCGTTGGAGTGAAAAATTTTCAATCTGGTCAATATCGCCTTTTTCAAAAATGAGATATTCTTTTTTGGGAGGTTGATTCACAACGGATAAATAACCTTCAGCTTCTTCATATGCATAAATCCCGGCATTTTCACTGGAACTGAGAATTTGATTCGCCACTCGCATTTGGTTCACCGCACTCTCAATGCTGGAATTATTGTCTTGTAGTGCTGCATTGATGGCTTTAAAACTAATATCCGTTGATGGATTCGCAAATTCCCTGGAATAATCCCAACATGAACGTATCATTTCCCGGCCACCTAAGTGTTCATCCAAATATTGAAAAAATATAAACGAACCATACTTAAAATTCCCAGTTGATAACGAAATTGGCTGGTCGGGATTTTCAAACCAATATTTCATATATCGGTAATGGTCATTGATGGTATCATACAATTCATCTTCACTCCAGACCGCTGTCGCCTCCATAAACCAGGGGTTTTTATAACTATAACAATTATATCCCCATTGGATGGCATGAAAAAATTCATGAACTGCTGTCACTTGGATATTTTCCAATTCTGTATGATCCTCGAATTGAGTACCGGAATAAGAATTTCGCATTTTTATTAACCCATGACAGGACGGCCCTGATCCATGTCCCTCCGCCCATCCAAAAAATTGGGGAGATAAATATTCAATATAAATTTCATAAAGGTCGTGATCATTGTCGGGATTGAGTGGCGGTGAGTCAAATCCCATGGAATCCAAATAAAAGGTCCATACCTCCTCAAACACTTCACCCATCATAATCACATAATTTTCATCCTCAACTGCATGGTTGGAATTATCATCCAACGTATAATAAAAGCGAAAATGTTCCGTATCATAGATTTGGTTTAAATCAGTGGATTTTTGAACAATAATTTCGTCACCTTGAACAATGAGACCAATTTCACTCAATTTTGATTTTTCATACTCGGTTAATTCACTTACGCCATTGCGAATCAAATTATTGATGTGAGGTGTTGCGTGTACCATTTCACTGGAATAAAATAAAGCGTTATAGGATTCTCTCACCGGTATTTCACGGGCGGTTAAAAGAGAGATGACTGTTAGGAAAGAAAGAAGTCTATTCGTCCAATTCATCAAATCTGTCTTTGTATTTGAATCGGAGATATAGGCCCATGATTATAAAAACGATGGCCCAAACAATGGCGAGAAAAATGAGTGAATCTTTCATATTTTCAATCAAATTTTGTCCAAAATAAATGTAGAAATCAAAATTCCAATTCCAATTATAGTTTGCGTATTAACATCATTGTTAGAGTTATTGAGTAAACCAGTTATTCCAAGTCCTGTTCCGGTAAAATAGAGCCAATTTTTGAATTCACTGCTGAGCCTTCTTTTTATTTGTCCTAATTCCATTTGTTTTATGGTATCTAATTGGGCTAAATATTCTGTAGAATAATGAAGGGATGCCACCAAAGTATTCGTGTTTTTTCCTTGGGAAAATTCATGGTTTTCGATGGTCTCATTTAAGCGAATTCCTAATTGGAGTGATTCCTTAGTTTCAATAATCTGAAAGTCTAAGATATCGTGAGCCAAATTAGTGGGCATTAGTGAAGCGGAATCTCCACTTACTCGATAGAGTGTGATATAAAACCAACCGGAATTTGCTTGCCAGCCGGTAATATTGGCTAAGTCTGGCAACGTGTCCATGGCAATTTCAATCACAATGCCATTGGCTTTGGATTCAATTTCTATGGATTCCATTTTGCTCGATTGGGAAGATAAAAGAGATGAGCAAAAAAGGAAGCGAACGATATGTTTGAAAAAATTAATCTTTAAACCTTAATGCAAGATGAGGAAAATTAAGCAAAAAGTTAGAATGACAATGGAGATGTTTTTATTTATTTTTGTCCCTTAAGTATCCTTGCTTGAGGGTTCTATGGTTTTCCACCTTAGGCCAACAACCTGGAAGGCTATTGGACTTTCATGTCCATCAAGCATTCTTCCATCATGAATATTTTTAGTACCAACAACCAAGTTTAATGTTGGACTTAATAACATGAATTACACGTTGTTCAGTTAATAGCCACACGGTAATTTTCCCGACTAAAATCATACTTAAAATGCGCCCTAAACCCACATTATTTTTATTTCTCTTTAGCGTAAACCTAATAATGGCCCAAACGGATAAGTCCGTCCAGGGCGCATTTGGCGCAGTCACCATTGACGGCAAGATTTGGAATCAAATAGCGCTTCGTCCCGTCTTACCCTTCGGAAAATTATCCATCGCCCTCGACCTTGTTTTTTATATTGATCAGGATGGGAATATTCATGAAGATGAGTGGGATTTCTCTTCGGGAGAAAAAGTCAAGAACACGCTCATAGATAAAATTTATTATATCAAATACGGCAATCGTTACGGTGGGAATTATTTTAAAGTAGGCGCTTTGGATAATGTAACCATGGGTTACGGTATTTTGATCAGTAATTACACCAATACATTGTTATATCCCCAAGTCCGAAAAGTGGGAATGGAATTTGTTGCCCGCACTATGGGACTCAATGTTTACGGTTTTACCAATGATTTTAAAGAAAATATGGGTGTAACCGGTGTTCGGATTTCTGCTCCCATGGCCTATGGCTTCACCGGTGGTTTTTCCTGGGCAGGCGATCGAAACCAATATCTAGGGTTGCGGGACTCTGATGGAGATGGCCGACCGGATTTGGTAGATGATTTTCCTGATAATAATGAATTTTGGTTGGATACTGATGGAGATGGTTTAGCTGATTTGGATCCGGGTGAGTGGGATATTGATGGCGATGGCATTACCGACATATTAGACAGCCGCATTCCAGGATGGAATTTGGATACAACTATTGTATTGGATGGTGATATTGAAACTAAACCTGATCCTCTAAATATCCATGACGAAGCAGAGGGTATCAATTCATTTGCATTTGATGTAGGAATTCCACTCCTTCGGGATGGCCCCATTTCCTTAGATGCTTATGCCCAATATGCTGCATTGCTCGGCAAAACGACCAATCCTATCAATGGCAGCCAAGAAGATGTGGGCTACGGGATTATTCCATTAGGAATGTCGTTGAGATTAGGCCCGGCGCATTTTTCTCTGGAATTCAGAATGGTACCGAACGGGAAATTTGAATTCGGTTATTTCAATCGTTCCTATGAAATTGAACGGGCGACTTTCCAAAGCATAGAAGGGAACCAGGGAACCATTATCACCAAAGCCAGTAAATTGGGAACATTTGGGAAACAGAATGGCTTTTTCTCCGGATTGAATCTTGATTTAGGCAGTTTATTTGATGCTGGGTTTTCCTATCAAAACTTGAAAGGAGAACAATACGATGAAGACACGAATCAATTTGAAGATGCTGCCAACCAGAGTTTTAGCGCAATTTTAAAATTGAAAAAATCTATCAGCCGTATTGACCGAGCCTCCTGGTTTTACCAACAGCGAAATGTACCCAATCCTTTTGATTTTGAGTATTCTGAATCCACTATTATGGGCTATAATGTTGGCCTGAGAATGGGGAACGGCATGGTTTTAACTTATGTCTTCCGTCGAACATTCCAGGATATGAATGGAGATGGCGATGTTTTGGATGAGGATGAAATGATTAACATGACCAGTATTGAAACAAGTTTCTCTTTTTAAAATGAAGTCAGCAGAGATTAGAAATTCATTCATCGAATTTTTTCGCGAAAAGGATCATAAAGTTGCCCGCAGTTCACCTGTGGTTCCTAATGATGATCCAACCCTTCTTTTCACCAATGCAGGAATGAATCAGTTTAAACCCATATTTTTGGACCAAACAAAACCGGAAAACTTGCGTGTGGTGAATAGCCAAAAATGCATTCGTGTCTCCGGGAAGCATAATGACTTGGAAGAAGTGGGTGTGGATACATTTCACCATACTTTTTTTGAAATGCTTGGCAATTGGTCCTTTGGAGATTATTACAAAAAAGAAGCCATTCAATGGGCTTGGGAACTTTTCACGGACGTTTGGAGATTGGATAAAGATCGTCTTTGGGCCACAGTTTACGAGGAAGATGATGAGGCATTTGATTTATGGACGGAAGTGACGGATATTGCACCGGATCGCGTCTTGCGTTGCGGGAAAAAAGACAATTTCTGGGAAATGGGTGAAACAGGACCATGTGGACCTTGTTCCGAAATTCATTATTATGTGGGAGACGATCCTGATAACCAGGAATCCTCCGGTGTGAATGTGTCCGATGAATATTGGGAATTGTGGAATCTGGTATTTATCCAAAATAACCGGAGACAAGATGGAACTTTGGAAGAACTCCCGGCAAAACATGTAGATACAGGCGCCGGATTAGAACGGATCTCTACGGTACTCCAAGGAAAAACCAGTAATTATGATACTGACTTGTTTTCACCGATCATTGAAAAAATTGAAACCTTGTCCGGGGAATCCTATCAAAAAAATCCAATCCCGTTTCGCGTGATTGCAGATCATATCCGGATGTTATGCTTTTCCATTGCAGATGGTGCTTTACCTTCCAACGAAGGACGTGGATATGTCCTCAGACGGATTCTACGACGAGGTGCACGATTTGGCCGTACCTTAGGCTTACATGATCCATTTTTGTTTGAATTGGTGCAAACCGTTGGCGAGATCATGGGAGGCATTTTCCCTGAATTGGTAGAAAAGAAAACTCATATTGAAAAAGTAATTCGGGCTGAGGAATCATCCTTCAATCAAACTTTAGACCGCGGAATCAATCATTTTGAAAAAATTGTTGCCAAACTTGATGGAAAGGAGATTAGCGGAGCTGATGCATTTAAATTGTATGATACCTATGGATTCCCATTAGACTTGACCCAACTGATGGCTCGGGAAAGGGAATTAACTGTGGATGAGACTGGATTTAATGCAGCCATGGCTGAACAAAAAAAGAGGGCGAAAGCAGCTGGGAAATTCAAAACAGGAACAGATACTTTAGAATGGATAATTGTTTCTGATGGGATGGATTCAAAATTTTTAGGTTACGAAACTTTAGAATGCGATGCCCAAATTCGTCGTTATGCGAATCAGGGCACCCAATTATTATTGGTTTTGGATCAAACACCATTTTATGCCGAATCCGGCGGACAAATCGGGGACAAGGGCACCATAACAGGTGAAGGGATTGAACTCAGCGTATTGGATGTAATAAAAGAAAATGAATCCTTCATCCACATTTGTGAAGGATCTATAGAAACGGAAGGATCTGTATTCTGTAAAGTGGACGATCCCCGACGCCAATCCATACGCAAAAATCACACCGCGACCCATTTGATGCATAAAGCACTTAAAACCGTGCTAGGTGACCATGTAAACCAAGCCGGCTCATTAGTTCATCCCGATTACTTAAGATTCGATTTAACTCATTTTGAAAAAATTACGTCCGAACAGATTACAGACATTGAAACAATGGTGAACGACCAAATCTTAATCAATACTGAGTTGGATGTTTCCGTTAAAAGTTTTGATGAAGCTCGTGCTGCCGGGGCGGAGGCACTCTTTGGTGAAAAATACGGTGATGAAGTCCGGGTTATTCAAGTTGGCGACTATTCCCTAGAACTTTGCGGCGGAACCCATGTGGATCGCACTGGTGATATCGGTTCTTTCAAGATTACTGAAGAATCTTCCTTATCAGCCGGCGTACGCCGTATCGTAGCAGTTACCGGGCAAAAAGCTGTGGCACAAATGCAGGATAATGCTGCTGTTTTACATTCACTTCAACATTTACTCAAAACACCGCCGCAAGGTATGGTTGAGCGAGTGGTGAGTCTTTTGAATGAAAAAAAAGATATTGAGAAAAAATTGAAACACCGTTCATCACAGCCCTCCCAAGATTTGGATTTGTTGTCGGAAGCTGAATCCCTGGGAAATTCGCAATTGGTGATTAAGAAAGTAACTGCAGATTCCATGGATCAATTAAAAGGACTGGGCGACCAATTATATCAAAAATTGACCAGTGGTGTGGGAATCCTGTTTGCAGAAGGTGAAGAAAAACCCTTCGCTGTGGTGGTAGTTTCAAAAGATTTGAATGAGAATGGAATCTCTGCCGGAAATTTGGCAAAAGAAATTGGTGGTTTAATGGGTGGCGGTGGTGGTGGAAAACCCAATCTTGCCACGGCTGGTGGCCGAGATAACAGCAAAATTGACCAAGCGATGAAACAAGCAGAAGACTTAATAAAAGAAAAATTAAAAGAATGAAACATGCAATTTGAATGTATAGATCAGGATTATTTTATCCATATTGAAAAAAATGAAAAAGTCATGGAAACATTAACTCGTTTCTGTGAAGAACAGGGTATTCAAAATGCCAAAATATCCGGTATAGGTGCTGTAAAGGAAACTGAAATTGGCGCGTTTGATACAGAAGCAAAAGAGTATGTTCGCAAGCCGTTTCCTACGGTTTGGGAATTGGTCAGTTTTGAAGGAAATGTGACTATAAAAGACGGACAACCTTTTGTCCACGCTCATGTGGTTATGTCCGATCATGATATGAAGACCATCGGCGGTCACTTGTTTGAAACAACTGTGGCGGCAGTAGGAGAATTTTTCTTAAGAAAATTTGATGGTCAAGGGTTCCGTAAACTGAACGAGGATGTAGGCCTGCCCTGCATTTGCTTAAAAAACAGGTTTGAAACATCATGAGGAAAATCATACATACACCCTACGCTCCTGATGCCATAGGGACATACAACCAAGCAGTTCAATCCAATGGATTTATTTACACTGCGGGCCAAATCGGGATTGATCCCGAGACCAGAAAACTGGTGGCAGGCGGAATTAAAAATGAAACTTTTCGTGCATTGCAAAATATCAATGCCATCCTGAACGCGGCAGGTGTGGATAAAACTCATATCGTTAAATTGTCTGTTTTTCTCACAGATCTCCGAGGCTTTAATTATGTAAATGACTCATTCAAAGCCTTTTTTGGCGGTGTGGATTATCCGGCTAGATCCACGGTGGAAGTGTCTGATCTTCCATTAAACGCCAAAGTGGAAATTGAATGTGTGGCTTTTGTGTAGGTGAATGAAATTTCGATATTTCATATTTTTAATTTTGATCACCGGATTTTGTTTTGGTCATGCAGAAAAAGAGCAACAATTAAAAAATCCAAAAATAGCATTTTATTTTTCATTGGTCCCCGGTTTAGGACAAGTTTATAATGGCAAATGGCTAAAGTCCGCCTTGTTGATTGGATTGGAAATTGCTGCCTATGATGCCTGGACACGAAATAAAGATATTTATAACAATTGGGATCCTGAAACAAGTCCCAAAGAATATGAACTACCGAAATACCGGTATCTTGCCAAACGAAACAAGTATGCGTGGTGGATTGGTTTCATTTATGTTTATGGGATGATAGATGCGGTGGTGGATGCACATTTGCATAAATTTGACCAAGTGATGGACAGTTCACTGGATAACGAAAATAAGGAAAACATTAAATATGCAGAATAGAGAACATTGGGGGTCTAGACTTGGGTTTATCCTGGCGGCCTCCGGCTCCGCTGTGGGGCTGGGAAATATTTGGAAATATCCCCATATGGCCGGTGAAAACGGTGGTGCAGCATTTACAGTTGTTTATTTACTCTGTATTCTTATTGTGGGCCTTCCCATTGTGATTGGTGAATTCGTTTTAGGAAGAAAAACTCAATTAAATCCTGTTGGGGCGTATGAATCTCTGGCGCCTAATTCTAATTGGAAATGGGTTGGAATGCTTGGTGTTGCCTCTGCTTTCGTTATCCTTTCATTTTATGGCGTCGTTGGGGGATGGACCTTAAAATACACTCTAATCTCACTCTCCGGTGGTTTTCAGGAACTTGCAGGTAATCCGGACCTTTCTGGAAAAACTTTTAATTCCTTTATTACTTCAACAGCGCCTCCTGTGTTTTGGCAAATTTTATTTATGACTGTCACCATTTTTGTCATTGTACAGGGAGTGAAGGGCGGCATTGAAAAATGGACTAAAATTATGATGCCGGCTATTTTAGTGATTCTTGTAATGTTGATGGTGAGAGGGTTGACACTTCCAAATGGAGATCAAGCACTGGGCTTTTTGTTTAAACCAAAATTTGAAGATCTTACAGCATCAAGTATTGTATTAGCATTGGGGCATGCTTTTTTTACATTGAGTCTGGGAATGGGAACAATGATAACATACGGTAGTTATCTTCGCTCAGATCAAAATCTCATGACGTCTGCGCTATGGATAATAGTTCTGGATACAGCAATAGCTATGATGGCAGGTGTTGCAATTTTTTCAACCGTTTTTGCCATGGGAGCAAACCCAGGGTCTGGTCCAGGACTCATTTTCGTAGTTTTACCGACGATCTTTCCAAAGATTGCCGGAGGTGCTATTTGGGGAACATTATTTTTCTTTTTATTGTTTATGGCTGCATTAACATCAGCACTTTCAATTTTAGAAGTCATTACTGCATATTTTATTGATGAAAAAGGTTGGTCAAGAAAACGTGCTACAATCATTTTTGGTGGTGTTGTCACCCTGGTTGGTGCATTTTGTTCATTGTCAATGGGATCTTTTAACATTACATCCTTCATTGGTATGAGTTTCTTTGATGTGTTAGACTATTTATCTTCAAAATATATGCTACCAATTGGTGGAATGTTATGTGCTGTTTTTGTTCTGTATAGATGGGGTATTCCAAGTTTTGTTGCTGAGTTGGTGGTGGGCATGGAGGATCAAAATGTTAATCAGTCCATTTTTCAAATTTTATTTATTGTTTCTGCTGCTGTGGTTGGTTTCATCTTGTTAAATGAAATTATTGCCACCATTACCGGAAATCCTATTATAGGATGACATATGCTTGTTGAACGACTTTATCCTCCTAGATCTCGTAGATATAACATTTTAAGAGATCCTTTTACAGATGTTGGTGCGTATATGGATTCAATTGGATTAATACAACTCTTTACCATTTGGACTTTAACTGTTGCTGGAATGGTCATGGAGATGGGATTGGAAAACAGATTCGCCTATTGGGAATGGGGTGGATGGATTTTTGGAATTTTAAAATTAGCAATTGTAACTGCATTCTTTATATTAATCCTTCATCCTAAACAAATCTGGATTGCGGGGAAAAAACGACTCAATGAAAAAGAATTTGGTCTTCATCTAGGGATTGCTGCTCTATTGTTGATTTTTGGATCGCTTGGCTCAAAAATGGTCTTGAACCAGGTAATAGGCATCCTACCTTACTTAGCTGCGTTTTTGGGTGGCTTAACCATATTTCAATTTGTGATTGAATTTGATCAAACAAAAGGGACATGGTACAATTATCATTGGTCTAAAAAGAATTTTTATTTAATGATTTCTGTTTCTTTCATGTTTGCCGCAGTCGGCTTGGGATTTTATTTTGATGATCCGATTATCACCAGTGCAGGGGTGGTTGCACTGCCATTCCCTGTGATAGCTTTAATCTGGCCCAGCCATGTTCGCCATCTTCAGCGAGCTCGATTTTATCCACTGTTTATTTTAGCCATGTTTTTATGTGTCCGAGCCCCGTGGTTTATTGTTCCACTGGCTGGATTATTTTACACACTTCGGACGGTGAATTATTTCAGGTATGGAATTGTATATCCATCCTTTGGTGTTGATTTTCACTCGTAGACTAAAAAATGTATGATGTAGTTATTGTAGGCGCCGGACCCGCTGGCACAACCGCTGCTTTGTATGCCCACCGATTGGGTCTTAAATGTATTTTACTTGATAAAGCTGTTTTTCCCAGGGATAAGATTTGCGGCGATGCCTTGTCCGGGAAATGTGTCCGCATCATGCGGGATTTAGACATCCTGGATGAAGTAGGACAGTTGGAGGGCTCTGAAATTAACCGAATCACTTTTGGTAGTCCTAAAAACAAGAAATTCGACGTGCATTTGAAAGGGACATCGACCAATGACAACATTACCACAGGATTTGTAATTCCACGTGAAATCTTTGATAATTATTTGTTTGAAAAAGCGGATGAAGTCACTGAGACTCGACAAGGGTTTTCTGTGAAAGACCTGATTATTGAAAATGATCATGTGGTGGGCGTGAAGGGGAAAACAAAAAATGGTAACGAAGAAGAACTCCGGGCGCCCATCGTCATGGGGTGCGACGGTTATAATTCCATTGTTGCCCGGAAATTGGGGCTCTACGAAATGGACATGAAACATACCTCTGTGGCCATCCGGTGTTATTATGAAGGTGTGAAAGGGTTGACTGATCAAATTGAGCTCCATTACGTGAAGGAAGTGAATCCGGGATATTTGTGGTTGTTCCCCGCAGGAGACGGGCGTGCGAATATCGGTATAGGGCTCAGTAAAAGTGATGCTAAAAAGGAAAATCGTACCTTACGTCAAGTATTAGATGAGATTACGCAGACCGACTATTTTAAAGATCGCTTTGCCGATGCAAAACGATTGGAACGGCCAGTGGGCTGGAATTTGCCCTTAGGAAGTCTCCACCGGAAAAATCATGGGAATGGTTATATGCTTTTGGGAGATGCTGCGGGATTGATTGATCCTTTTACGGGGGAAGGGATTGGCAATGCTATGGTGTCAGCAAAATATGCCATGGAAATCGCTGAAAAAAGCAAAGTGTCTGGGGATTACTCCAAAATTGCATTCTCAGAATACGATCAATTATTATGGGATGAAATTGGTAAAGAACTTAGAACAAGTACCAAGTTGCAAAATTTAGCGAAATCGAAATTCTTGTTAAATTTTGTGATTAATCGAGCTGCGAGAAATGAGGAAGTTCAAAATATTATTTCGGGGATGTTATCAAATGAAATTCCAAAAGATGAACTTTCAAGCCCTTTATTTTACTTTAAAATTCTATTCTCCTGATGGATGAGAGCTTTGGATAGAAAAGACCTACTCGGAATTCTCAATTTATCACGTTTTACCGCATTTGATTTTGAAACAACGGGACTGGACCCAGTCCATGATCGTATCATAGAAATTGCCGCCATCCGTTTTGAAGACGGTGAAATCACAGACCGCTTTGTCCATTTGATCAATCCTGAACGCCACATTTCCAATATGATCACAGAGATCACAGGCATTTCCAATCAAATGGTTCAAAAAGCTCCAACAGAAGAAACCATCATTGATGATTTTTTGGATTTTTTGGGTACGGATCCTTTGGTAGCTCACAATATCCATTTTGATGAACAATTTCTAACTCAATTATGCGAACGGTTAGGCAGGAAGGAAGGCCAGCACACAAAATACGATACCCTTCAACTTGCTCGAAGTTTATTCTTTGAACAACCTGTTTTCAATTTAGGGGCGCTATCAGAATATTTTGGTCTATCATCAAAAGGCGCGCATAGAGCAGAGAAGGATACAGAAAACACTGGATTAATCTTTCTGGAATTATTGGACGAATTGGCCAGTTATCCTTTGGAAATGATATCAAAAGTCAATGCGCTAGCAAAAGGTTCAGACATTCCCAACCAGCAGTTATACATCAATCTCGGGAATGAACTGACCCGCCGAGGTGACTTAAAATCACATTTAAAAAAATCCAAGTACAACCACGATTTTAAATGGAATACCTATCGCTGCGAAGGCTCGCGGGATGTAACTGAAATCACTGCTCAAGATGTGTTTGGACCCACGGGACTTTTGAAGCATGTTCATCCCAATTTTGAAAGCCGGCCAAACCAGGAAAAATATGCGAAAATGGCCGAGCATGTCTTGGTAAATGAAAAAGGTGTCGGTGTGGCAGAAGCAGGAACAGGACTGGGAAAATCCATGGCTTATCTTTTTGGTGCATTTAAAAATTCTCGGAATGTAGAAGATGAAGGTCCAACAGTTGTTGCGTGTCATACCAAACATCTCCAGGATCAGCTTTTTTATAAAGACCTACCTCAATTGGCTGAAACAATGAATGTCCCCATCAAAGCAGTGATGATGAAAGGGCGCACCAATTACCTATGTAAAACAAGATTCGATTGGCTCATCTCTGATGCAAGGACACTGGATGGCTTGGATGTTGAGGCATTGATCCCGGTTTTATTTTGGATGCAATGGACCAAAACAGGGGATTTGTCTGAATGTTCCGGATTTTTCAATGCCCGACGGACTTGGTTGAAATCAACTTTTTGCAGTGAACCGGGATTTTGCACAGGTGAAGTGTGCAATCATCACCATGGTTGTTATTACGGAAAATTAAAAAGCGCGATTTACAAAGCACACATCCTTGTGGTGAACCATTCCTTGTTGATGACCGAAGCGGCCCAACCTGGATTCCTACCAAATTTTAATGCTGTGATCGTAGATGAAGCTCATAATTTGGTGAAATCCGCATATGATCAATTTAAGACGGAATGGAGTGAGCAAAGTGTCTCCTATCTACTGCAAACTTTGGATCCGTCCTTTCCCCGGTCTGCACGGTGGAATAATATTATAAATAATATCAAAGAGGTAGAACCATCCGTTGGCCATTTTCGGGATAATTTGAAAGATTCTGTTAAGAGCGCCCAAAAATGTTTGAAAGAGTTTATGGAAGTGTTATCCGACGATAATCATGCTAAGTTTACTCCCGCGAAAGCCTACCAGGATAAACCCATTCTAGGCAATATAGATAAAGTGTATGCGCCAGTTACCGGTGAGTTATTTTCATTAAAGCAGGGACTTGAAAATGTTTTTAAACTTGTGGATAAAATCAGGAAAGCTATTTTAGAGATAGATCCTACCAAGGGTGATTTTCCGGTATTACATTCTGTTTTTGACCGTGGATTGGAAACCATAAGCGGACTAATGACTTCCTTGGTGAGATTAACGGAAAACCAAGATCATGAGTGGGTGTATTGGATGGAGGGAGAGTACCGCAATCCGAATACGTCGAAGGAAAGACTTATCTTGTCTCTTCATGCGTCTTTGGTGGATGTTGCTGATACACTTAATGCCAATTTTTTTACACGCTTCGATCATTGCTTTTTAACCTCTGCAACCTTGAAGGTGAATAAATCATTTAACTATTTCTTGCGCCGTATCGGATTAGAAGATTTTGCAACTGTGCGCACCCGGGATTTCTTGAGTCCTTTTTTATATTCTGAACAAGTCACCTATCACCAGTACGGAGGCGCTAGAGAAATATCTACCGAGCCTACTAAGATCGGAGACTTGGTTTATCACTTGCATAAGACCATTGGTAAAAGAATGATGGTTCTATTCACATCAAGAAAAGCTTTAACAGATACTTCAAGCTATTTGCGGGATAAACCCGGTGGAAGGGATTTGCCATTATTTGCCCAGATTCGCGGAGCATCCCGGCCCGGAATCATCAAAGGAATGCACCAGCATCCCAATGGAATCCTCTTTGGAACCAACAGCTTTTGGGAAGGCGTAGACTTGCCAGGAGACCTTTTGGAAATATTGGTTTTGGTGAAATTACCATTTGATGTGCCCTCAGAACCTTTGGTGAAATCCTATGCTGGGTTTGTGAACCGAATGGGTGGTAACAGTTTTATGGAATTTTCACTACCTGAATGTGCCATTCGGTTTCGTCAAGGATTTGGTCGTTTGATTCGCACAACCCATGATGCAGGAAAATTTATTTGTTTAGACAACCGCATTGTCACCAAGCGCTACGGCAGTATTTTTGCTGAAGCTTTACCTGTGGAAATGATCCCTTTTTCGGAGTTGGATTCAATTCAATAGATCCTGTTTTCTGTCATTGGAATAAATTGGTTGTGACTCATAAATTCACCGATGGAAAACCTAACTATTTCTCCCCGTTCCTTTTCCTATTGGGATTTCGCCCCGCTTTTTAAAGGGCCTGTGAAGGTCTCTCTTACAAAAGAATCTGTCAAAAATCTCAAACAATCCCATCAACGGCTCCTTACCCAATTAAATGCCGGAAAAACCATTTATGGCGTGAATACAGGTTTTGGGAAACTCAGCCAGTTTAAAATAGAACCGAGGGATCAAAAACTGTTACAATTGAATTTAGTTCGCAGTCATGCTGCAGGTTTAGGTAACCCATTGGATGCAGGAATTGTAAGATCAGTTTTCGTTCTGAAATTATTGACCTATGTTAAAGGATACAGTGGCATTCGTCTCGAAGTTGCAGAAAAAATAGTTCAATTTTTAAATAAAGATGTTTTACCAGTCATTCCCGAAAAAGGTTCAGTAGGTGCCAGCGGAGATTTAGCCCCATTGGGACACCTTGCATTGGCCATGATTGGTGAAGGGTCAGTGTTTTATCAAAACAAGAGGATGTCAGCCAAGGTAGCACTAAAAAAAGCCAGAATTAAACCACTTGTTCTTCATCCAAAAGAAGGATTAAGCCTTATAAATGGAACACAAGTTTCAACAGCGTTGGCCATCAAAGCATTACTGGATGGTGATACACTTTTAAAATCAGCAGATATTGCAGGCGCGTTGTCTGTGGAAAATAGTTTTGCAAGCCGGAATGTTTTCAAAAAAGAAATCCACGATCTGAAAGGACATCCTGGTCAACGAATTGCTGCAAGGAATATTTGCAAACTGTTGAGAGGCAGTAAAATTGTTCAATCTCACAAAGATTGTGGGAAGGTACAAGACCCTTACAGTTTTAGGTGTATTCCTCACATTCATGGTGCCAGCAGAGATAGTTTTTCCCGAGGGGCTGAAATGATTAATAATGAAATTAATAGCGTCAGCGATAATCCTTTAGTCCTGAAAAATGGTGAAATTGTCAGTTCGGGACATTTTCATGCAGAACACGTTGCACAGGCGTTGGATTTCCTTGGAATTGCCATGTCAGAATTAGGTGCAATTTCCGAAAGACGAAGCCATTTTTTTATGAAAGGGATTGATAACAAGATCACCCCTTTTGTTGCAAAAAATCCCGGAATAGAATCTGGGTATATGATTCCACACGTAACAACGTCAGCACTTGCTTCTGAAAATAAAACTTTGGCTCATCCTGCAAGTGTTGATTCCGTTTCAACTTCTGGTGGTCAGGAGGACTTAGTCAGTATGGCACCGTGGTCAGGGATGAAGCTTTTTCAAATTCAGGAAAACGTTGCAAATATTTTGGCTATAGAGCTATTAATTGCAGGCGCTGCCAACCATCTCGCTTCATCCGGGAGAATTGCCGGAAAGGGAACTGCACCTGTCTTAAAATTTTTAAACTCAGTTTGCAAGTATCAGAAAGGAGACCGTGTTTTCACCAAGGAAATTGAAGTGATTTTAAGTTCCATACAAACCGGTGAATTAATTGATACTGTTTCAAACCATATTTCTTTGGAGTAATCGTGAATAACCGTCCACCCTTTAAACAAGCATTTACTTTTGATGATGTTTTACTTGTTCCCCAAGAATCAGCCGTCCTCCCCAGAGATGTAGAACTGAGGACCCGTTTAACGAAGAATATCGACTTGAATATTCCCGTTTTAAGCGCTGCAATGGATACAGTGACTGAAAGTGAAATGGCCATCGCCTTAGCCCGGACTGGCGGAATTGGAATTATTCACAAGAATTTAACCATTGAAGATCAGGCGAGAATGGTGGATCGTGTAAAGCGGTCTGAAAGCGGTATGATCTTAAATCCGGTGACGGTAGAGGCGGACTCAACCATCGCAGAAGCCAAAAAGATCATGTCCCAATTCAAGATTAGCGGGCTACCTGTGGTGAGAGATGAGCACTTGGTTGGCATTCTCACTAATAGAGATATTCGGTTTGAGACCGATGACTTTTTGAGTGTATCTGATCGAATGACATCGGAAAATTTGATTACTGTGCCCACGGGAACTTCTTTGGAAAAAGCGAAAGATATATTACAGGAACATCGTATCGAAAAACTTTTGGTGGTAGATCAGGAGGGAGATCTGACCGGATTAATCACTGTGAAAGATATCCAGAAAAAGGAGGATAATCCCAATTCTTGCAAAGACGAAAACGGCCGTCTCCGTGTGGGCGCTGCCATCGGTGTGTCCGCAGATGCATTTGACCGAGCCGGTGCTTTGGCTGAAGCTGAGGCGGATGTCATTGTCATTGATACAGCTCACGGGCATTCCCAAGGCGTATTGAATTCAATTGAAAAAATTAAGTCATCTTATCCGAATTTGGCGGTTATTGCAGGAAATGTTGCCACAGGATACGGAACAAAAGCATTAATTGATGCAGGTGTGGATTGTGTGAAAGTTGGGATTGGCGCTGGAGCAAGTTGTACAACAAGAGTCATTGCCGGTGTAGGTGTACCCCAGTTGACGGCAATCATGGATGCGGTGGATATTGCCAAGGGTGAAGATATTCCCGTTATAGCAGACGGCGGGCTTCGTTATAGCGGTGATGTGGCAAAGGCTTTAGCCGCCGGCGCTGATTCAGTCATGCTAGGCAGTTTACTTGCAGGGATGGATGAAAGCCCTGGGGAAACAATTTTATACGAAGGCAGGCAATACAAGTCTTACCGTGGAATGGGATCCATGGGCGCCATGCAAAAAGGCAGTGGTGACCGGTATTTTCAGGAAGGTGCGGAAGCCACCAAATTAGTCCCGGAAGGCATTGAAGGGATGGTGCCTTATAGAGGTCCTGTTAAAAATACTATTCATCAATTGATTGGTGGCGTTCGATCTGCCATGGGGTATTGCGGGTGCAAAACAATTTCGCAATTTGGACAAAATACGCAATTTGTCCAAATCACTACTGCAGGTATAAAAGAAAATCACCCTCATGAGGTCCGAATAGTGAAAGAAGCTCCCAACTATCAGATCTCAGAAGGGTGATAAAAATTCAGGCTAAGTAGATTTAGCTTAGTGTATTAAAATGGCGGGTGATTTGAGCCTTGCGACGTGCACCAGTATTTTTGTGAATCAAATTCTTGTTCACAGCTTTATCAATCACACTGACCGCATCAGCATAAACTTTTTCAGCATCTGCCTTATTGGTCGTTGATAAAACTTTTTTAATATGGGTGCGCAGACGGGACATATTTTCAACATTTCTTGCCCGTCTTTTAATATCTTGGCGTTCACGCTTTATTTGTTGCGGATGTCTATCCATATAGTAAAATTCCTTTAGTTTAAAGCCTGCGAAATTACACATTCTTGAAATTCAGAGTCAATGATCTGTTTACAAATAAATAAAGGCGATAAATTGTATTATAACCTAAAATTTTTTATCACATAATCAATGATTTTGCCGGATATGAAATTTGAAAAGTAATGAGGACTTGGTAGTTTATCACATGAATAAAATCGAACTTTTACAATCTGTGTCACTGTTCTGGGACATAACCGAAAAAGAATTAGGATATATTTCTGAAAAAATGGTTCCGCGGAACTATGAGATAGGACAACTGATTCTTTTGGAAGAAGCAGAAGGGGAACAGTGTTTTTTCGTTATCAAGGGCAGTGTCAAGATTACCCGCCTGAGCAAAGAAGGACGGGAGGTGATTCTAGCCATGTTAAATGAAGGGGATTTCTTCGGTGAAATGTCCTTGTTGGATGGTGAGTCTAGGTCTGCAAATGTGATTGCCTTGGAAGACACAGAAGTTTTAACCCTGAAGCGAAAAGACTTTTTGCTTGTCCTGAGTGATTACCCTCAAATTGCAATCCAATTATTAAAAGAAATGGCATTACGATTGCGCAAAAGCGACCGTCAGATAGCCAGTCTTTCCCTAAGTGATGCAGAAAAACGAATTGCATTATGCATTCTTAGAATTGCCGATGAACAAGGCGTGATCAAACAAGGTCATGTCAGTATCGAGAAGGCACCCATTCAACAAGATATTGCCAATATGTCCGGGACATCTCGAGAAACAGTCTCCCGTGCTTTAAAATTATTGGAACAAGAAGAATTTATCAAACGACAGGGCAGGGAATTGATCATCCACGATTATAATCGTTTCATTGAGGAGTTCGATTCTTAAATGCCCCAAGCGCTGATTCCCGGCATTTTAGATAATGAAGCCGGTTCCATATCGAAAGCCATCACCTGCATTGAGAATGAGCAACGTGTCCCTGATTCATTCTTCAGGGATTTACATGAAAATTCATCCAGGGCTATTCGGATTGGAATTACAGGACCACCCGGCGCAGGAAAAAGCACCCTCACCAATGAATTGATCGAAACTTGCCTGGCGAACAATAAAAAAGTTGGCGTGATCGCAGTGGATCCAACCAGTCCATTTTCAGGCGGTGCACTTTTGGGAGATCGAGTCCGCATGAACAAATACTTGTGGGATGACCGTGTATTTATTCGGAGTATGGGTAGCCATGGTGATTTGGGCGGTTTGGCTCGGAAAGCCCAGGAGGCAGGCGATGTGTTGGCAGCCAGTGGCAAAGATATTATTTTATTTGAAACGGTGGGAGTAGGCCAAGGTGAACATGATGTAGCCAAAGCAGCAGATTTTACCATTGTAATCCTCGTGCCTGAATCCGGCGATGAAATTCAACTTATGAAAGCCGGGCTCATTGAGATTGCAGATATTTTTGTCATCAATAAGTCAGACCGGGATGGAGCAAATCGCTTGGCTTCTCTCCTGAAAAATATCCTGCATAATTTTACAGCCCGAGGGAAGTTGGAACCTCCAGTATTCAATACGATTGCGAACCAAGGACAGGGGATTGTTGAACTTTTCATGGGCGTTCAAGATCATTTAAAATTGATGTCGGAAAACGGGATGTTAGAGTTACGGCGGTTGAGCCGGTACCGAAATCGTGTGTCGGATTTAATTCGCGAAAGATTGGAAGATGACTTTTGGACCGAGGAAAAAAAAGCAATTCTGGATCATTCAACCCAATCCTTAAATTCCATCAAATCTGCGCCGGTCACAATGGCGCAACAATTATTAGACCGTCAATCTTATGAGACCTGATTCAACCAATGAAATGGGATTTCTGGACCATCTGGAGGAATTAAGATGGCGATTGGTGAAATCCCTTGGGGCCATTATTCTTGGTTCTGCTGTTTCATTCGGTTATATCGATGAAATTCTAAATCTGCTCCTGCGCCCCACACAAAATACATCGAATCCTATCAACCTTCAGGTGTTGTCCGTTCAGGGCATGTTTTTGATCAAATGGTTTATTTCTTTTATTTCAGGTTTTATTGTGGCTTTGCCTGTGCTGATCTTTCAATTCTGGAAATTTGTGGCCCCGGGACTCAAGATTAATGAAAAGAAATATGCCCTGCCGGTGGTCTTTTTTGCATTCACATCTTTTATCATGGGCGTCAGTTTTGGATATTTTATATTGATTCCGTTTTCTCTTGAATTTTTCAGTGGAATCAGTGCAGGGCATGTAGAAAATAATTTTTCCATCCAGTATTATTTCAGCTTTTTGACGTGGCTTCTTTTAGGTTCAGGTCTGATTTTTCAATTGCCTGTGGTGTCATTATTATTATCTGCTATTGGTCTTCTCACGCCGCCATTTATGAGACATTATCGCCGACATTCCATTGTTGTTATTCTTATTTTATCGTCCTTCATCACGCCACCGGATCCGGTGTCCATGATCATTATGGCTTTTCCATTGATCTTTCTTTATGAATTAAGTATTGGCGTTTCCTGGATGGTGAACCGAAAGAGAACTGATTGAACCCTACGGATAAACAGCGGTAATTTCTGAATACTCATGCACAAAGATTTGGTCACCCTAAAACAGATTACAGCGCCGATCATCGAAGATATAAAGATCTTTCAGCAGGAATTTGAGAATGCCCTGAAATCAGAAGTGCGTCTCATCAATTCCATTTCCAGATATATGATCCGGAATCGAGGTAAAAATATTCGTCCGATATTGACAATCCTTTCTGCGCGGCTATGTGGTGAGCCAACCCTCAATAGTTACCGTGCAGCGGCTATGATGGAACTCCTTCATATTGCTACATTGATTCATGATGATGTAGTGGATGATGCTACAATTCGACGGGGGAAACCCTCCATCAACCAAGTTTGGAAAAATAAAATTTCTGTCCTTATGGGTGATTTCATTTTGAGTAAAGCGCTGATCAACATGATTGGTATCAAGGACTTTGATGCGTTAGAACAGATTTCGAGTACGGCAGAAAAATTGAGTGCAGGTGAAATTTTGCAAATTGAAAAAAGTATCACCAAATCCATGACAGAGGACGTGTATTTTGATATGATTAATCAGAAGACCGCATCCCTCATTGCAACCAGTTGTGAATTGGGTGCCATTACTACATCCAAGACAGATCAAGACCGGAAAGCCACCTTTGATTTTGGAGAAAACTTGGGGATGGCATTTCAAATTAAGGATGACTTGTTTGACCTCTTGGGAAGCGAGCATGATACGGGCAAAGATGGCGGGGGAGATGTTAAGAAAAATATGATCACATTGCCTCTGATTTTCTCATATAGTCATATGACAAAATCTGAAAATCGCCGATTGAAAAAATTGTTGGGTGCCAAAACAAAAACAAAAAACATTTTGACTGACATTCGGGGGATGATTGAGGAGTCCGGCGGGTTCCAGTATGCGCGTAATAAATTGGACGAATTTTCGAATAACGCCTTGGATGCCATTGCATTTTATCCCGATTCCCCTGTAAAGCAATCCCTAACCGACCTCGTTGCCTTTAACGCCTTCCGGGTGAAATAAACCCATGTCCATCGATCAGAAAATTCTGGTCATCCGATTCAGTTCAATCGGAGATATCGTTCTTGCCACATCACCGCTGAAGACCATTCGGCAAAAATTTCCTAATGCACAAATCACATTCTTAACCTTAGACACCTTTGCACCTCTTTTCGAATTCCATCCCCATATTGACGCTCTCATTGGAATTGATAAAAATAAATCATTACGTGGATTATGGGATTTCTCTCATTATATCAATCAACAACGATACCATCACATTTTTGACCTCCATAATTCACTCCGCTCAAATTTGGTCACATTATGGAATAGTGGCCCAATTTCCCAAGTGGAAAAACCAAGGTGGAAACGTTTCATGTTGTTTCAGTTTCACGAAAATCAATTTTCGGAGAATTTTTCAACAAGGTTCATGTACCACCAGTATTTAGGTGAGAATATTTGGCGAGAGGGCGACCCAATACCCGATACATTTTTAAGTGTTTCAGATCGCGAAAAATCTTTGGCGGATGAATTGGTTAAATCCAAAGGTTTGGGAAATCATTATTTGACAATTGTCCCCGGTGCAGCTTGGCGGCAAAAACAGTGGTCGGTA
>CAXFCD010000088.1:0-2013 GCA_964001155.1 uncultured bacterium
TCATTGATAACGGAGATGGTACTATCAGCGATACCCATGCGAACCTGATGTGGAAAAAGGACGATTCCTTCAAAGAATATGGTTACGGAATCAACTGGTTTGAAGCACAGGATTATTGTGAAATGTTAAACGAAAAACAATTTGCCGGATACGATGATTGGAGATTGCCCAGTGGAGAAGAAGCAAAGAGCGTTTTCTCTTTTACGCAGTCTAATACCGACAAGGATGGTGCAGAAACGCATATCTCCGAACTGTTTGAACCCGGAGGTGGACACAATACCTGGACCTATGAAGAAAAACCGGATTATGAGCAATATGCTCAAAAATTTAGTTTTATCACCGGCAATGATATGTGGGAGCATAAAGATAACGAATATTCCCATTGCCGAGTTACCCGTGATGTTATTCAAGAGGATTGGGAACCTGAATGGAGAAAAGACACTAAATCATTCGAACGATAATTTTTTTGTCGCAGCATTGAATAGGACAGAATGGGAGTTTTGTGAGCCACTACATGATTTTTGGAAAAGACGATTGCCCTCATACACAGAAAGCGATATCGGATTTTAAAACGAAGCATCGTTCTTTTATTTATATTAATGTTGATAAAGACCCGCACGGGTTAAAAAAATTATTGGAATATTCCAATGATCAATACATTGTTCCGGTCATTGTCAATGTAGATGAAGACAATGTGGAGATAGGTTATACCGGAGAGTAATTATTTTTAGTAACCATCGGGTCAAACCCGGGTTAAAGGATGTTTTTATGGAAGAAATTTCACCACCAGAGGAAGACAGTCAACTGCTGGCAAAGGCCGATCAGCAGCTTGTGGAGAAAAAAGATGATAAACCGAAAAGGTTTGTCGAAAAAGGCCGCGATGTTATATTTGATACTAAGACACGTCTTTACTGGTTAAAAAAAGATTCTTGGCAGGATAAGGGAAAGTTTTACAACTGGCACGAGGCAACCGAATTCGCCACGAAAAAGAATATGAGGAAAATAGGTGGGTTTGATGATTGGCGTCTTCCCAATGTAGATGAAGCCACTTCCCTTTATGATGACAATTTTGATGTGCCCGGCAAGGGAGGTGCCTCTTTGCATTTCGATCCGATTTTTCCGGAAGGAGCATTTAAAACCGGTTGGATCGCAGGCGACACTTCCACAAGAAGGCCTCGCTTCGACTATAGCGAAGGGAAAGTAGTCAGCGTAGAGGAATATAGCTTTGGCTCCGTCCGGATTTGCCGAAAAGATGTGGTATCTAAACACCAATCTGCCCCTCGAAGAAAGTAAACTTCTATGACAGAGTCCACAAAGCTAAAATACATTGATAATGGCGATGAAACTGTGTCGGACACTAGGCACGGTGTCATGTGGATGAAAAATGACACTTGGCTGGAGTTGGGACGCCTGATCACCTGGCATGATAGCCTAGAGTTGGCTCGTAAAAAGAACGAAGAAAAGTTTGCCGGATATAGCAATTGGCGAATTCCGTCCGCTTCAGAAGCTAAGTATTTATTCGATGCTGAATCGAGCAACACGGACGTGGAAGGTTGTGAGATCCACATAGACCCTATCTTTCCTCCGGGATGTGGTTTTTCAACATGGACGAGCCAGACCCGCGGTGCAAAGGCAGCCATGTCCTATGATTTTCGATCGGATTATGAATACTGGCTTGCAAAAGAAAATGATGGATTTCCCAGTGCGGTTAGATTGGTTAGAGATGAAAAGGAAGAGGCAGAAGATCCTGAATTTGTTCGAATCGAAAATAAAGATGATGGCACAATCATTGATAATAAAACAGCGCTCCAGTGGAAATCGGATGATTCATATATGGACCTGGATAAATGGGTGTCCTGGGAAGAAGCTAAAACTTATATTATTGAGTTAAATCGGAAAAGATTTGCGGGATATGAAGATTGGAGAATGCCGACACGGAAAGAAGCTCAATCCATTTATGATCCTGCGAATCCTGTGACAGATAATTATGGCGATACAATATTTTTGATCAAA
>CAXFCD010000089.1:0-3043 GCA_964001155.1 uncultured bacterium
GATATCAGAGAAATTTTAAAAAAATTCCAAAAGGAGTCTTAACATGAAAACTCAAAATTTTATCAATAATGAATGGTGCGATGCAGGATCGGGGAAAACATTTGATGTGGATAATCCATTTACGGAAGAAGTAATCGCCAGCGTTCCTGCCAGTGATGAAGTGGATATAAATCAGGCTGTAGAAGCAGCAGAGTCAGCTTTTACTGATTGGCGGAGACTGACCGCTGACGAACGAAAGGACTACTTACGTACTCTGGCAGACCGCTCTCGTGAGCATGCGGAAGAGATCGGAAAGACCATAACCTCTGAAATGGGAAAACCTTTGGGAAGTGCTATCAATGAATTACACGAAGTGGCTAATTATTTGGAATATTACAGTGAACTGGCCAAGGACCACGTAGGGCGGATCGTTGCTCCAAATGAGCCGGATACTATGTCCCTTGTGAAATATGAGCCCTTTGGTGTGGTGGGGTGCATTATCCCCTGGAACTATCCCCTGTCCCTTATGGGTTGGAAACTGGCTCCGGCACTGGCCTGCGGAAATACTATTGTAATGAAACCGTCTGAAGTCACTTCATTGTCTATTTTACATTGGGTAGAACTCTGCGGTGGTGATATGCCTCCCGGCGTTATGAATGTAGTGACCGGACTTGGTAGTGAAGCTGGAGAAGCTTTGGTGAAACATCCGGATGTCCCTGTTCTTACGTTCACCGGATCCGTTAATACAGGAAAACGGATCGCACGCTTTGCAGCGGACCATTTGAAAAAGGTCTCCCTGGAATTAGGTGGAAAAGATCCAGTTATTATTTGTGATGATGCTGATGTGGAAGTAGCCGCAAAGGGAACATCTTGGGGTGGATTCTACAATGCAGGCCAGGTGTGTACTTCGGTTGAACGTGTATATGTGTTTCACAGCATCGCAGATCAATTCACGGAAGCACTGGTGGAAGAAGCTAAAAAAGTGAAGCTTGGTGATCCTATGGTGAAAGGCACTCAGGTTGGTCCCATGTCATCACACAATCAGTTTAACAATACAATCAATAAAGTGAAAATGGCAATAAGTGAAGGAGCTCGTGTTTTGACTGGAGGCGAGAGATCTAATACATTTGAAAAAGGGTATTTTTATGAGCCCACGGTTTTTGACAATGTCACTCAAGATATGGAGATCATCACTGAAGAAACGTTCAGCCCAGTTATCCCTGTGCAAAAAGTGAAGGATATTGATGAGGCCATCGCCATGTCGAACTCTACAAAGTACGGCCTTGGCTGCTCTATCTTTACACGAGATATTGAAAAAGCAATGAAAGCAGCTGATGAGATCCAAGCCGGTACCTTCTGTATCAACAATCCGCTCATGGAAAATATGGCTGCGCCATTTGGTGGTATGAAACAGTCGGGCGTTGGAAGAGAGCATGGAATTGAAGCGTTAGAAGAATTCCGGGAGGCAAAACACATTTACCTTGATTATAACCATGAAAGTAAAGGGTGGTGGTTCTAATTTGAAACAAGTACAGCAAAGTCTAGAGCATCTTTGGATGCCTTTTTCGGCGAATCGAGGATTTAAAGCAAGTCCTCGTCTCATGAATGAGGCTCAAGGCATGTATTATAAAAAACCCGATGGCACATCTGTTCTTGATGCCACCGCCGGTTTGTGGTGTTGCAATGCAGGTCACGCCCACGAAAAAATTGTTAGTGCAATCCAGGCTCAAGCTTCCAAACTGGATTTTGCACCTTCGTTCCAAATGGGCCATCCATTGGGATTTCATGCTGCAGAAAAATTATTGGATATCGCACCATCTGATGATTTTCAATATGTCTTCTTTACAAACTCCGGTTCTGAATCGGTGGATACAGCATTGAAAATTGCCCTTGGATACCAACAACATCATGGAAAATCCGAGAAGAAAATTATTATAGGCCGAGAACGAGCCTATCATGGTGTTGGTTTTGGTGGGATTTCCGTGGGTGGATTGCCCATGAATAAAAAACATTTTTCTTTACTTCAAAATGTGGATCATATTTGTGATACTCACCAATTAGAGAAAAATGCCTTTAGTAAAGGTCAACCGATTTGGGGCAAGGAACTTGCAGATGATTTACTACGAGTGATTGAAAAACATGGTGCAGACCAAATTGCTGCTTTTATCACGGAACCCATAGCCGGCTCCACCGGCGTATTGATTCCACCAAAAGGATATTTAGAGCGTGTGAGAGAAATTTGTACCGAATATGATATTTTGCTCATTTTTGATGAAGTGATTACAGGGTTTGGCAGATTGGGTGCACCCTTCGCAGCACAATATTTTGATGTAATTCCGGACATGATTACATGCGCAAAAGGGCTCACCAGCGGAACTGTTCCAATGGGAGCTGTCATGGTGAAAAAAGAAATTTATGATGCCTTCCAAGGTGGAGATAAAAAAGTAATTGATTTGTTTCATGGGTATACCTATTCTGCACATCCTTTAGCTGCCGCTGCTCTTATTGCTACGTTGGAAGTTTACGAGGACGATGGATTGTTTGAACAAGCCAACCAACTAGCACCTTATTGGGAAGATGCATTGCATTCATTGAAAGACACTGACCATGTGATTGACATTCGGAATCTTGGATTTGTGGGCGGAATTGAAATGGCACCACGAGATGGAAAAGTAGGTGTACGTGGTTTTGATGTATTTGAAAGTGGTTTCCATGATGAGAATGTTCTGCTGAGATTCACAGGAGATACGATTGCATTATCGCCACCCCTCATTGCAGAAAAGGATCATATTGATCAAATCGTGGAATCACTCAAACAAATTATTCCGAACTATTAGTTTAAATATGCCATAATTTCCATGAAAATTAGTGACCTTATCGGCAAAAGGAAAAATTATGAATCATAAAAATTATATCAACAACACATGGGTGGATGCCAAAGATGGCAACACCTTCGATGTGGAAAATCCGTTTACTGAAGAAACGATTGCTCAAGTCCCACACAATACTGATCAAGATGTGGATGCTGCGGTACAAGCTGCAAAGTCCGCCTGGAAAGATTGGA
>CAXFCD010000090.1:0-32929 GCA_964001155.1 uncultured bacterium
GTTAAGGATTGCCAATCGTCAGCAGACAAATCTGTGTCGCTGTTGTATCCATTTTTTTCTTTAAATGAATCGATAAGGGATTCAAGTTGGTGGCGAATCCCGTGGCCGTCTTTCGGCTCAATCCCGGCGGCTTTTTCCATGACCACATCCGCATACATCATGATCAGTCGACGGTAAGCATCATATACAAAACGGGGATTATTTGTCTTTTGGATAAGCCCGGGGATTGTGGCGGTGGTGAGCCCAACATTCAATACAGTTTCCATCATCCCCGGCATGGAAGAACGAGCACCGGATCGGACCGAAACCAACAGGGGATCGTTCTCATTTCCGAACTTGATGCCCATGATATCTTCGATAAATGTTAATGCTTCATTGACTTCATTTTCCAGTTCATCGGGGAAATGTTGATCATGATCGTAATAATGGGTACAGACGTCCGTGGTTATGGTGAATCCCGGAGGAACTGGGATATCCAAAAGATTCATTTCCGCAAGGTTAGCGCCTTTACCGCCAAGCAGGTTTTTCATATCGGCCTTGCCATCAGCCGTACCATTCCCAAACTGGTACACGTATTTCATCGGGAATACTCCAGGATAATTATGGGGTTAAAAAGAAGGAAGAATTTAGCGATCTAAAAGGCAGGCGAGAAGTAACGAATCTCTTTCAAATTCCCGTTTTTATCATAGAAGAACCATTTATCAACCATCTTACCGTTACGGTAAGCGCCCTGCATTTCTTTCCGGGTTCTGTCATGGTCCCACCAACTGGTCCAAGTGGCATCTTTTTTCCCGCCGGCATAATAGCCTTCTGTCAAGCGTCCATCACCGAACCAGGCTGTCCATTTACCTTCTTTGGTGCCATCAGCAAAAGTTCCTTCCTGAACTTTTTTCGCATCATCATCCCAGAAGATCCATAGACCGTTAGCATTGCCTTCATTCAATGTCCCTTCTTTTTCTTTTACGCCGTTGGTGTGGAAAAATGTCCAATGGCCATTCATGATGCCGCTGTCATAGGTGCCGTGGGATTTGATATGTTCATTGTCATACCATTCGGTCCATTCGCCGTGTTTTTCGCCGTCTTTATATCCGCCTTGTTCTTGTTTTCCACCGCTCCAGGGTAAGTCCGGTTCTGGGTCAGGGACGTCCACCAAGATGATTTCAGGTACATCCTTGCCGCTGGGGAACCATTTCACCCATTGACCATCTTTTTTCCCTTTGTTGGTGCGGCCCAAAAAGAGATAGCCTACTTCCTGGTTTTCTTGGGTGATAATGCCAGTAAAAGGGGTTTCCTCCCCAAGTTTGTAAAACATGGTTTCACGTTCCACTAAATCTTCCAGCGCTATGTGCTCAAGGCCCGTTCCGAAATCAAAATCAAAATCTTTTTCACCTTTCGTATTCCAATAGGTCCAAACACCGTTTGGCAGTCCTTCTTTAAAGAATCCTTCCCGCTGCATGGTGCCGTCTTCATAATAATAAGTCGTAAGACCTTCCCGGATGCCGTCTTGGTGAAATCCCTGCTCTTTAATTTGATCTGAGTTAGGATACCAAATAATCCAAGGCCCCTCAGGCGTATCGGATTTATAGGTGGTCATGGTGCTGCGGAATCCATTTTCCCAATAGGTGCTGGGGCCGTCCAATCGGCCATGTTTATAATATTTTTCTTCCTGTTTTTCTTCCGGTGTGAGCCAGACAGTTGACCTGCCGTCCCGTTTACCGCCGGAAAAAGTAATCTCCTCCGCCACAGAACCATCCACGGCGTAATACAGCCAAAGTCCGTCCTGTTCATCGGTGACATAATTTCCTTCCGACTGCTTCACGCCCGTATCATACCACCAAGTCCAAACACCATTTTTGCGGCCGTCTATATAATGCCCTTCCATTTCTTTGTTATCATTGAGATACCACCACCAATTCCAGAGAATTTCATCATTGTTTGCTTTATAGATGCCGCCGTTATAAGACCAACTTCCATCGGTGAAAGTCAGGTTATGATCATGTTCATACCACCAGGTCCATTTCCCGTGAGATTTGCCTTTGTGGTATGTTTGTTCCATGTGCAAATGACCATTGGCATACCAGTATTTATAACTGCCATCCACTTTTCCCATGTCAAATACACCCTTCTCTTTTAAAATGCCGTCTTCGTACCAAAGTGTCCAATCGCCATGTTTTTTTCCGCGATAGTACACACCTTCCACTTCTTTTTGGCCGTTGCGATACCATTGCACCCACTGGCCGTCCCGCTTTCCGGAAGCAATTCGCCCCAACAGGAGATAATCTTTCACACCGCCGGTTTCTACCACCATGCCTGTGTAAGGTTTATGTTTACCAATGTTGTAAAAAATGCCGTCCCGTTCTTCCAATTCTGCGATGCGGACTTGGTCCAGTCCGGTGCCATAATCAAATATAAAATCCTTGGTGCCATCGGCATTATAATAATTCCAGAGCCCTTCCGGCTCATTATCCCGGATTACCCCTTCACGGTCTTTATTGCCATTGTCATACCAAATAGTGATTTTTCCATCAATGGTACCATTGACAAACGTTTCTTCCAATTTTTTATGATCAGCATTATTCCACTGGGTCCAGATTCCATGTTTCACGCCTGTTTTGTAGCTACCTTCACGATCTTTTACGCCGTCGGGCCGCCACCAAATCCATTGCCCTTCCATTTCACCATTGGTATAATTTTCCTGAGCTTTCAAGGTGCCGTCATCATACCAAAGCGACCATTTCCCATGCTTTTCACCTTGGTTGTATTCGCCATCCACAACTTTATAATTATCCACATTCCATTCCAGGATCTGTCCGTGTTTCGTTCCTTTATCGTAACTGATTTCCTGTGTTTTCCGACCATCATCGGCCCAATAGGTCCATTTCTGGTCTAATTTGTTATCGGCATAATTTCCGGTTTTTTCTTTAATAATACCGCCTTCATACCAGGATGTCCAAGAACCGTTCAATTTTCCGTTGGCATAGGTAGCTTGGAATTTCTTATTTCCATTTTCATACCAGGATGTCCAAACGCTGTCCCGCTCTCCTTGGGTAAATTTTCGTTCGGATTTTTTAGCACCGTCTGCAAACCACTGGAGCCATAATCCATCCTGTTGGCCATCTTGAAAACGTGTCTGTTCTTTTTTGATCCCTGTTTTGTAATACCAAATCCACAGGCCGTTTTGTTTTCCTGTTTCGTAGATGCCATCTTCGGCTCTATTGCCGTTTTCATACCAACGAATCAGCGTGCCCGCAAGTTTTCCGCCTTCATAATTGGATTCTTCCTTACGATTGCCATTGGTGTACCAGGTGGTCCACAATCCTTCCCGATTTCCTGCTGAATAGGTTCCTTCCATTTTCATTTGGGGCGGATCGTAAAATGTGTCCCCATCCAAATCTAAAACGACAGTTTCTGTGGAATCCCAGGAATCGTTCCCCTCACCCTCGTCTTGGGTATTGGGTTCACCATCTTCTCCATAATCTTGATACACTTCGCCCTCGTACCAAAATGTCCAGTTTCCGTCCCGAACACCTTTGGCATAGTTACCTTCAGTTTGAAGTGCCCCACTGGGGTAATATGTTTTCACCAACCCGTCGTTTTGGGCAAGCGCCACCGACGACAGAATGATGGATATAACCAGTATTTTCCGCATGGTCAAACCCTCATTATCTGTAAGTTGAATAAAGGGAGGTTGTATTGGATGAAGGTTGTTTCATCCCCCTCTCGGATACCTTTTGTGCTAAAAGTTAAGATAATGAGACATTAAAGTCAAAAAATTGCGAAAAAAGTTCATTCGCCCTTATTTAAGCGAATCCAGAAGCTTTGGCCGAATTTATCATTGAGATTTATGAGTCCTTCGTTGGAATTATTTGTGCCCAAAAAAGCTGTCTCCGTCTCAAATTTATTATTGGTCCGAAGATAACCGCCGCCATCACGCCCGTTGCCCAAATAAGCTGTCATTTTACCAAATTGGTTATAGGTACGAAAATAGCCACTACCTAAAAAAGTGCCTGTCTCTCCTGCCGCATCATAGACGCGTAATTGACCGGAACTGTCAGCACCCGTTCCTAAATAAACTGTTTCCTGTCCATCGAAGTTGTAAGTCCGCAAATAACCGCCGCCGCTGGATCCAGTCCCCAAAAATAAGGTTCTTTCCCCAAACTGGTTATAGGCTTGGTAGTACCCCTCGCCTAAGTAAGAGGATGTTTCGCCCTCCTTATTGTAGATGCGAAGTTGCCCTGCATGGTCGGATCCGGTGCCGAGGTAGGATGTCTCCTTTCCTGAATTATTATAGGTGCGGATATAACCGCCGCCCATACGTCCCGTGCCAACATAAGCAGATTCGTCGCCGTTCCCGTTGTAGGCACGCATGTAACCGCCGCCGTCTTTACCGGTGCCGATGAATAGGGTTGGCTCTCCGTACTGATTGTAGGTCTGCATGTAGCCGTTACCAAGATATCCCATGATCACACCACGGTCATCTTCAATGGTTAAGCTGCGGACCACCAAATGGCCCAATTCATCTGTTTTTGCGCGAAATCCTAAAGATGAAAAAACCAGCAATGTTCCCAAAACACCGATGATCACACTTTTTGGATCAATGACTTTCATAAAAACCTCCGGGATTTATTGTCATTGGAATAATATGGAATTTACTCATATTCATAGGTCTGAACCCTAACAGGAATTTTACGATCATTTTGCCCCCGTCTTATCATATCATATTGTTTAATTTGCAACAGCCGGCCCCTATCATCATAAGAAAAAACATTTTTTTCCAAAAGTCGTTCTTCACCGTCCAAAACAGCTTCGATATAAGGCCGGCCCAAATCATCTAAAAGTAATTCTTTCTTTGAAATCAATTTCAAAGTTGAATCAGCAATATATTCATAATGTTTAAAATTATGATCATCAAAAACAGCATTAAATGTTTCTTCCACCACACCATCAGAATTATAAATCACTGCTTTAATGCGACGGCCTAGAATGTCATATTGATAGGATGTGGATCCCAACGATTTCCCCAGCCTTTCCACGGATGACTCATGGGTCATCCGGCCCTCATTATCATGAAAATAGATGGTTCGATACATGACGGAAGGATCAAAATATTCACCCTGTTTCTTGGGTATTTTTAAGGTATCCAATTTGTAGGTGGTAATTTCCAGAATATAATTATCATAAATTTCTTTATGCGCCAACACGGTGCCTGTGGAATCGTAATCATAACTTTCGCCCCAGACCATTTCTCCGGGATCATCTTTTAAAACCATCATTTCAGGATTTATGGCCTTCTCCGGATTGTAACGGATTCGTTTTATGAGTAGCCCTCGATCATCGTATTTTAAAAATTCTTTCCAGTACAAGGAATCTCCGGAGCCGTAGAGGGTCATGCTGGTTCTTTTCCCGACACGATCATTTTCAAACCGATAAGATAAAACCATTTCTCTATCGTAACTCCGTTGGAGTTTGAGCCCCTCGTTGGGCCCTAAAACGTATACATATTTTTCACTTAAAGGGAGACTATGGGAATAAATAGTACTATCGGTCATAAACCCATTTTTATCATACTGCATTACAATAGAATTTTTCAATTCTTGCGTTTCAACACCGAAACTATCAAACACATGGAAAACCTTGATAGTGGTGGTTTTGCACCATATACTAGAGATTAGGAAAAGCAGGGGCAGCCAACCGGAACGTTTTAGTGAGGTCATCATCCTTAAATTTTAGAGAGTGAAATTGATAAATTCAAATGGTCAATTGTAATATCAAGAGCGTTAATTTATTTTTTAATATGTTAATGGGATTGTGAATATCTTTGATTTACTTTTGATCATGGAAATGATTTTGGGTTAGGATTCTTGCCTTGTCAGATAAATAAATCCGTACCTGCACATTTCTTTTTAATTTCTCCTGTATTACACCGATATTTTGAGAAACTTTTCTTTCATTTTTTGAAAGAAATTTCAGGATTTGCATTGTTTCGAAACAACCTTATCATTTTAGCCGCACTTGCCACCGCTTTTGCTGAAACAAAATTGGAAGACATCCAATACTTAATTCGGCAAAATGGTGTTGAAATCCATCTATCCTATTCCACACCTTTGGAAAAGAATAAAATCATTGTCTGGAAATCAAACCAGAGATGGATTTATTTAACCTTGTTAGATGTAAAATCCCCACCAGACCAATATCCTGTTACCGGCTTAAGTGGACCTATTTCCAGTATTGTCCTTGATGATTTTGATGGTTCAACCCAGCTTTCTTTTATGTTTAAAAGACCAATATTAGGATACGATGTGGTCAATATTCCAACGAATAATGGATCAAAACTTTTTGTTCATCTTGCTGAACCCCAAGTGACTTTTTTCGGTGTTGAGGCCACCATAGTTGGCCAAGATAATGAAAAAACTTCTTCCCCTGATTTTCCGGAATATGATGCTGAAGAGTATATTGCAGCCTTTAACCGTGCCAGGGCTGAATTGGGGGCAAATGCCATATTCAAACACTTTGGTAACTATTATATCACTACTTATCCTAATGAATACAAAGAGCAGCCCATTTCCGGTTTTGTGACAGATGTTGGCGAACAGACTGAAATACCACCTGAATCAATCCAAGAAAAAGAACCAACAACTCTGGCACCAATCACACCAAGTGAGTCACCAACTCAGTTGCCAACAATACCGTCACCAACTCAAGCACCAACAACACCGTCACCAACTCAAACACCAACAATCCCAAGTGAGTCAGTAACTCTATCGCCAACAATGCCAAGTGAGTCTCCAACTGAAGCACAGAAAGTTTTACGTGATTCGATTGTTATCCAAAAAACTGAAGAAATAAATTTAACCGATAGAGTCGAAGACAATGTTCAACCGAAACCAATTTATTTGGAGCCGATCAAAAAACACCCTCCATTTAAACCTGCAATGGTTATCCAAAATAGTTTTGAAGTCCAAGCCTCTGTGTCAGATAGTTTTTCGATTGTTAATCAAGATGGATTTCAACCTTCACAAGATATGCCAGCAGAAAGTCCCTTCATGTTACCAGAGTTGATTAAATGGTATGAACAAATAGAATTATCCCAAGCAGAATTGGATAAAAAAATGTGGTATCGAATTCAGAAACGATTTAAAAGCTCATTATCGGCAGGGGTAAGGGTCACATCCAATATGGATGGCATTCCCATTTATGTTGATGGAAAAATGATTGGCAGAACACCTTTAGCCGGTGCTGTAAAGGTTGAACCAGGTTGGCATCAAGTCAGTGGTTTTTCACCTGTTTTTGCACAAATTGTCGCAGATGGCGGACTCTATGAACTTGGCGCTGATCAGATTACCCGCAATAAACAACTCTTCGGATCCAAGATGGTTTATGTTGATACAGGAAAAGTGATACCTGTGAATTTAAAATTCAATCAAATCACTCCTGAGCCTCGAAAGAAACTGGAACAAAGAACCGCTGGGATGATGGTAGGATTTCCTGTTATAATCGCCTTATTTGGGTTCATTACCTGGGGTTTTATATAAATCCAACATTCTGTGAATCTCCACGATAAAATTCGGGCACATATTCTATCAAAGACTGTTTCTCCTGAAAACCGCACGATTGGCATGGAGGAGGAATGCATTCTTTATACAAAAGATGACCGCCGCCTTCCGGTGAATCCCTGTGATGAATTTTCCGCTACCAATTTACTCAAAATCATGAATGAAAATGTGGAAGACAATGGTGTTTATACATTGGAGCCCGGCGGACAATTGGAATGGTCCAGCCCGCCCTTTAAAGATTTGAATCATTTATGTTCTGCTCAAAAACGTCATAAAGAAACCTTGGATAATGTGGTGGAAAATTATGAATTGAAAATTATTAGTCTTGGGATTGAACCCAATTATTCACCCGAGGACATTGATCTCATTAATCAATTGAAATATCAACTCATGGATGCCAATATGGAGCGGAACGGCACTATGGGGAAATGGATGATGCGAAACAGCGCCAGCATTCAAATCAATTTTGATATCGTAGATGAGACCGATTTGGAAGAAATGGTTTTTGTGGCAGATTGCCTCCATCCTGTGTGTGCGTATCTTTTTGCCAATAGTCCATTGCAGTACGGGAAATCGGTGGCGACACAAAATCTCAGAAATATTGTTTGGGAAAATACGGATAATCATCGTTGTCGAAATTTGATAGACCATGGCATTGATCGCCCAGATCACCTGATGGATCGATTTATTAATTATGTGATGACCGTTCCCGGCATCTTTCAACTTGATGAATCCGGTACAATTGTAGATACAGATCAAACATTAGGCAGTCGGCTAAAAGTATTGGAAAAATCAGACCAAATACGGAAAGAAGATATTAAAGCAGCGCTACATCAAATATTTACCAATGTTCGTTTGAAAGATCTTGTGGAAGTCCGTGGCGCAGATCGACCACCTATGGGACATGAAATGGCGCCGGTGGCTTTTTGGACTGGTGTTTTAACTGTAAAATCTGTCCGTAATGAGATTCTGTCAGTTGTGAAAAATTGGAACATAGAAGAACGCCACCAATTCAATAAAGCATCCTTAACATTGGACGACACTCAAACCGGCCCAACCGGAAAAACTTATAGAGAATGGAACCAATGGGTTGCTGAAATGGCTTTGTTGGGGCTCAAAAAACGGAAACTAGGAGAAGAGAAGTTTTTTGATTCATTTTTTGAAAGAGTGATGGATGAAGGGCCGTTTGGGTTCAGAAAGTGATTAAAGTCCCTAGGGACTTTAGCTTGCGCTAACAACCAAAATGATTATAAGACTTTAATTAAAGCTTTATTGTTTTTAGGTGTTTTATGGAGTGGGTATTGTAAAGTCGTTGTGCATATTTTTACTTAAAATTTAATTCCGAGTGAAAACCACCAAGTTCCCAGATCCGTCAACTTTGAAAAATGAAGAATGTCCAAGTGTAAGTTTTGATTTATTTCCCAACCCAGACCGAAATTATATGAACTAAGATTGGCATTTGATGATGTGATTGAGAATTTGTCACTACTTTTGTACGTTGGTGAATCATTGGTTTGTTGGTTTATCTCCCCCTTGTCAGGTCCATGCGTGATTCTTGTGTAATTAGAATTTGGTTCATCTTCTTCTGAATATTTGATGTTTCCATGACCAAATAATGGAAGCAAAGTATTGGCACCTAATCGCAAATTCAATTTTTTTGATAATTTGGTTTCTACGCCAATTGGAAAATTTAAACTTATAATGTGAGATTGTCCGGCTAATTCAATGCTTTTATTATTATTGAGGGTGCTTTCATAACCATAATCGTCGTCATCATTTGAGGCGTTTGGATAGACTCTATAATAAGTGTTTTCAGTTACGTCGGGGGCGTCATTTCCATTGAAATAAACAAAGAAATACTTCACTTTAGCACCAAGAATAAGTTTGGTAATAGATTCAGGAAAATTTAATTCAAAACCATACCCACCTGTTGTGCTAATGATAAATGCATTACCAGATATTTCATTTTTTTGTTTTGATTCATTGTAAGTATGACGAAAGAATTCATCGCCCCAACCGGTATCCCAATTTTCATAGAGTTCATAATTTTTTGATGTCCATGAAAATGGAACCCAATTTGCTGATAACTTTAGTACCCTTGAAAATGTAATTGTTTCGTTAAGAAAAGACTGCTCTCTATAACGCCCAAATGCAGACCATCCAGAAACAGAAATAGATTCACTATTGTTATAGTCGTTTTTATAACCATTAATATCATTCAATTCAAAATACTGGTTCAAATAATTGCTCACATCTTTTATTGAAACATTCAAAAAAGCAGGTTCAATACCAACCGATTTTGAAATTTCGCTTTGTTCTAATTTTTCCACTTTTCCTGCAGAAATACCCATAACATAGGTATTATTCATCATGCCATACTCATCCTTCTCTGTCCATTTACTCTCAGTTTGTCCTGTAGCGGTGTATTCAACTGATTCATCATTATCAGTTGACATTATTCCTGATGAGAATGTGCTAAACTTTAAAAGGAAGCTATAATTCTGGTTCCCATAAAAAAGATTAATATCGCGTCCGCCAAGAACGCCTTTTGTTTCAAAATCACCTGAACCTGTATTAAGATTCAATCCATTATAAACAGATGAACTTGTATGTTCATTTCGTAACTTAATAGCAAAACCGCTAGATGAATAGATTACACCAACTTTATTACCTTTCCAGTTGCCAATCCCACCGATCAAGTTTGTCGGGTATAGTGTGTTTCTTAATAGGTTAATATCAGTCTCTGCAAAATTGGTGGGCATCGCTCCATTTAAATTACTCAGATTTGAAAATATTCTTATTCCCTCGATCTTATTTATGTAATAAGGATTGTAGTAAATATCAGAATATTCATCATTTGTGAAATCTAACAATTCTTTACCAAGACCATTCATCCTATAAGAATAGTTGGAGATTTCTGCAAAAGCAGTATTTCCAATTACCAAAATCAGAAATAATCTTATTAATTGTTTATTCATTGCTTAGTTTCCTTCCATTACATTATCACATCCTTCTTTGCAAACCAATAACACTTATTAAATAAAAAGACCGCTGGCTTTCACGCCTAGCGGTTATCTCATTTTTATTCCTGCCGAAGAAGGAGATATTTGGAGTAATCATTTGCTCACCCCCCCGTTCCGGGTCTCATGCCGGACTCAATTGGTGACCTATTACCTTTTCAGAAGGTGTTTTTGTGGTTGATAAAATATAGACTATCTTCTATAAACAAATCAATATATATAAAACCACAGCCCCTCAAGCATCTTGCTTGAGGGGTCTGTGTTTTTTCATCGAAGGCTAACAACCTGAAAGGTTATTGGATTTTTATACCATCCATATCTGTAATTTCTCCGACGCTCATGAATCAAAAATCAATTCATAATCTCACTTGGATTCCCCTCTTCCTCATCGGCCTTGGGACGATAGGTTTAGGTCTAGGTTGGCTCATTCATCCGGAACCCTGGATGCTGGATCAACCGCCCAATGAAGCGCTACTCCAAACCTCATTCAGCAATTTATTTGCTGCTGAAATCAATGCACATCTCCCGGATTATTTACAAGTGATCTATTCTTTCTTTGGCTGGTGGGTGATCTCCATTGGGCTTTTGATTATCACATATGTTCAAGTCACACGCATGGGAACGGCCTTAGCTCGAAATTCAATTTTGGGTGTGCTGTTATTTGTCCTGATTGGTGTGACCTATTTGGTGTTCAATTTTATTCCTCTGTCTCCTTTTAAAACTGCGCTATACTTATTGTTCGGTTTATGGCTCACCAGCGTATTTTTTTCAATAAAGTTAGAAGACTGAATCATCAATTCTCCGTGCACCAACACGTTTGAATCCCTAATTTCCGTCCTAGGTTTTGGATTATTATACTGAATGAATTCATATTTTAGATCGACGCTTTTCAGGAAAACGCTGGCAACTTTGTCCGGTTTGTTTTTAGTCCTTTTTCTTGTAGGACATTTAGCCGGGAATCTTCAATTAATTATGTTGTCCGGGGAAGCCGCCCAAAAGCAATTCAATGAATATGCCAAATTCATGACCAACAATCCCGGCGTTAAACTTCTCTCTTTTTTAACCTATGGTTCAATCCTGTTGCATACACTGTTAACTCTTTTTCTTGCCATGCAATCCAAAAGTGCCAGACCGGTGAATTATGCTGTCTCATCAGGTGCAGACAACAGCAGTTGGGCTTCCAGAAATATGCCGCTTCTTGGTGTTTTCATTTTGATATTTCTTGTAATCCACTTGCGGAGTTTTTGGTATGAAATACATTGGGGTTCCATCGGAAATGATCCTTGGGGGAATCGAGATCTTTACACAGTTACCGTAACAGCATTCGAAGAGTTGTGGTACGCGGCATTTTATGTGTTCAGCATGTGTTTACTGGCATTTCATTTGCACCATGGCATCGGGTCAGGCTTTCAGTCGCTGGGGCTTAAAACTAGAAAATATTTAGACCCAATTGAGAAATTTGCCACGGCATTTTCCATTTTGGTTCCATTGGCATTTGCCAGCATTCCAGTCATTTTGTATTTACAGAGCATATAATGTTAGATAGTAGAATTCCAGACGGCCCCTTAGCAGAAAAATGGACAAATTATAAATCCAAAGTTCCGTTGGTGAGCCCTGCCAATAAGCGACGGTTAGAAGTCATCGTGATTGGGACAGGATTGGCAGGCGCATCGGCTGCATCTTCCATGGCAGAAATGGGTTACAATGTAAAAGCATTCTGCTTTCAGGATAGCCCAAGACGTGCTCACTCCATCGCTGCTCAGGGTGGAATCAATGCAGCAAAAAATTATCAAAATGACGGAGATTCCGTTTACAGACTTTTTTATGACACAATCAAAGGCGGCGATTATCGCGCACGAGAAGCCAATGTGTATCGTTTGGCAGAAGTGAGTACAAACATCATTGATCAATGTGTTGCCCAAGGCGTTCCATTTGCGAGGGAATACGGCGGCACTTTGGCCAATCGATCTTTTGGGGGTGTGCAAGTTTCACGAACATTTTACGCTCGAGGACAAACAGGCCAACAATTGTTATTAGGCGCTTACAGCGCATTGAGCCGACAGATTGCCAAAGGCGGCGTAAAAATGTATAACCGACACGAAATGTTGGACATTGTAAAAATAGATGGCAAGGCAAGAGGTGTGATTGTTCGAAACCTCATGACAGGTGAGTATGAACGCCATTTTGGCCATGCAGTGGTGTTGGCAACAGGCGGATATGGCAATGTATTTTATTTGTCCACCAACGCAATGGGAAGCAACGTGACCGCTGCCTGGAAAGCCTATAAAAAAGGTGCCATGTTTGGGAATCCATGTTTCACACAAATTCATCCAACATGTATCCCTGTTTCCGGCGAGTATCAATCCAAGCTCACATTGATGTCAGAATCATTGAGAAATGACGGACGGATTTGGGTACCAAAAAAACAAGGCGATAATCGAAAACCAGAAGAGATTCCTGAAGAAGATCGAGATTATTATTTAGAGCGTCGGTATCCAGCGTTCGGGAATTTGGTACCGCGGGATGTGGCATCTCGTGCAGCCAAAGAACGATGCGATGAAGGGTTTGGTGTGGGTCCCACAAAACTCGCAGTTTATCTTGATTTTAAGGATGCCATCAACCGATTGGGCGAAGATGTGGTGAGTGCTCGATACGGTAACTTATTTGAAATGTATGAAAAAATTACGGGTGACAATCCGTATAAAACGCCCATGCGGATTTACCCCGCCGTCCATTACACCATGGGCGGATTGTGGGTTGATTACAATTTGATGACAACAGTTCCGGGGCTCTATGCCATCGGCGAATGTAATTTTTCAGATCATGGCGCTAATCGATTGGGCGCTTCTGCACTGATGCAGGGACTGGCCGACGGCTATTTTGTCTTGCCTTATACTATCGGACAATATTTATCAAACGATATCAGAACGCCTGCGATTTCCACAGATCATGAAGCATTTGAAATAGCAGAATCAGAATCCCGCGCAAGAAATGAACAATTGCTGAATAATAATGGAAATCGTTCTGTGGAAAGTTTTCACCGAGATTTAGGCCATATTATGTGGGAGTATTGTGGCATGGCCCGAAATGAATCTGGCCTCACAAAGGCCATTAGTGATATTCAATCCTTGAAAAAAGATTATTGGGAAAATGTTTGTGTTCCGGGAAGGGACGATGTTTTAAATCCCGAATTGGAAAAGGCCGGGCGCGTGGCAGATTTTATTGAATTGGGCGAGCTCATGGTCCGAGATGCATTGGATCGGAATGAGTCTTGCGGAGGACATTTCAGAGAAGAATCTCAAACCGATGAAGGTGAAGCCAAGCGAGATGATGAAAATTTTACTTTCTCATCCGCATGGGAATACAAAGGCGAGGGTGACGCTCCTGTCCGAAATAAAGAGAAACTGACATTTGATACCGTTCATTTAACACAACGGAGTTACAAGTAATGGCAGACCTAAACCTGACATTAAAAATATGGCGACAAGATGGCCCCAACGACTCCGGTGGATTTAAGTCCTTTGATGTTTCCGGGCTCAACACACATATGTCATTTTTGGAAATGCTGGACGTACTCAATGAACAATTGGTAAACGTTGGTGATGAACCGGTTGCTTTTGACCATGATTGCAGAGAAGGCATTTGTGGTATGTGCTCCATGGTGATTAATGGTCGGCCTCATGGCCCCCTTGAAGGGACAACAACTTGTCAGCTTCACATGCGACATTTTAAAGATGGCGATACCATTACAATCGAACCATGGCGAGCCAAACCATTCCCTGTTGTAAAAGATCTTGTGGTAGATCGTACACCGTTTGACCGCATTATCCAAGCAGGCGGGTTTGTATCTGTAAACACTGGGAGCGCACCGGATGGTAATGCTGTTCCGATTGGGAAAGATATTGCTGAGGATGCTTTTGATGCAGCAGCCTGCATTGGATGTGGCGCCTGTGTGGCTGCCTGTAAAAATGCTTCCGCAAGTTTGTTTGTTGCAGCCAAAGTGTCGCAATTAGCCTTACTTCCACAGGGTCAGCCGGAGCGGGAACAGCGCGCCATTAATATGGTGAACCAAATGGATGAGGAAGGCTTTGGCCATTGCACCAATACAGGTGCCTGTGAAGCAGAATGCCCGAAAGAGATCTCAGTGGATTATATCAGAAAAATGAATTGGGAATACCATCGAGCCAATGTGAAAGGTTAGATTCCTTCACATTTTTGATGTAAAAAAGCCCCGCTCAATAATGATTGGGGCTTTTTAGTTTATAGAAATGACGGGTTGTTTTATTTAAGTCTAAAATTAACCGGGATTGAAATCCAAACGGCCACGGCCCTTTCCCGTTGTGTTGCCGGAACAAATTTAGTACGGCGAATGGCTTCCATAGCAGCCTCATCCAAACCGGTATTGGGCACACCTTTTAAGATCAATGTTTCTTTCACGCGGCCCTTTTCATCGATAAAAGCCTGAACCACCACAATTCCTTCAATTCCTGCCTCTTGGGCGATTTCAGGATAAACCGGTCTAATTGCAGACTTTGGTCGCGGTGGATCATCATAAGGAATAAATGTGACTCTGGGACCGGATGGCGGTGGTGGTGGCGCATCCAGGTTTGAAAAATCATCAAAGTCTAATTCATCCAATGTCAAATCATCTGCAATATCTTCATCATCAGAGGGCACCGGAATAGAAGGCCGTGCCGGCGGGGGGGTATTGTCAATTTGCTGCGTCTGGGGAATATCTATATTCTCAATAATGACCTGATCCACTTCTTCAAACTCCATGGTATTCAAAAATCTCGGAAACATGAGAAAATTCATAATGACAAGCGCAACACCGATCAGGCCTGTAATCCGGATTACAACCGGGTATTTCGCTTTCAGTGGATTCATGTGTTCCATCAGTCCACCAGCGTTTTGGATGAATAATTCAATTTCAAAGCTTCCACTTTCCGAAGGTTATCATGAATATCCGAGATGAGTCCCATTTCTGCCTCTTCGTCTCCTTTCAAGGATACAACAATTTGCGGATCAGCTACCCGTTTATCATACATCACCAGGGAAACATCATCTACGCCAAGTAAACGATCATCAATGGAAATAAGACCTTCTTTGGACACCCAAACCTGAACGGTGTGCCGCTTTGATTTCAGCTTTTCGATCCGCTTGGCCTTTGGCAGATTCACAGGGAGTCCGGAGTACTCTTTTAGAACCGTTGTGACCATAAAAAAAACCAGGAGCATAAAGATAATGTCTGGCATAGAGGCCGTAGGTATTTCGCTTGAAATTTGTGTTTTGCGTGAAAATTTCATTTAGTTACTGTTGGCAATTGAGATTCGTTTGGCATCAGCCATTTTTAATTGATCAATCACCCGTACATAATCATTATAAGCTGTCTTGGCGTGGGCTTTCACTGAAATGATCAATTTATCATTTTCCCTAAGTTTTTGACCCACAATGCGGTGAATTTGTTCCACATTTGTTGGTTCTTCATCCAAGAGCACTTTTCCTTGAGAATTGATCAGGCAGTTCAGGATATTTTCTTTCCTGATCTCAATTTCCATGTCACCCGGTGGCGGGAGTACAATGCCCAATCCTTTGTCTGTATCAATCGTGGTAGTAACCAGAAAAAAGATCAGAAGCAGAAAGGCAATATCTGCCATGGATGAGGTGGGGATTTCCCCGCCTTTGAATCTGCGTTTTTTGGCCATGCCGCCAGGTATTTACTGATTCTTGGCTTCTTGCTCGTACAAGTGATCCATGATTTTCACAGACTGCTCTTCCATATCCAAAACGAGTTTATCAATTCTGGAGACAAAAATATTCTGGCAAGTTTGAATAATCATGGCCACGATCAGCCCGAAGGCAGTGGTCAAAAGCGCTTGTGAAATTCCACCGGCTACAACTGCCGGTGAAATATCATTAGCTGCTTTAATGGCGTCAAAAGCGTTAATCATCCCCACAACCGTGCCGGTAAACCCGAGCATGGGTGCAATGGTGATAACAGCATTCAGCCAAATCATATTTTTTTCAAGGAATGCCATTTCAATGGCGCCTGCATTTTGGATTGCTTTCTCAACATCCTGCAATCCCCGGTGCATCCGGGAAAGTCCCGCATGGAAAATTGCCGCTACAGGGCCTTCGGTTTCTTCACAAACTGTTGCAGCTGCTTTGGTGCCGTTTTCATTAATTGCGTTGGTTATTTCGTCAAAAAAGGATTTTGAATCGACGGCAGACATCATGAGTGAATAGAATCGTTCAATGGCAAATCCAATTCCAAACAACAATGTTATCAGGATCGGCCACATGAAGCCACCGCCCTCTAAGAAGTAATGGACCATAGTGTTACTCCGGTTATGATCTAATTAAGTGATTTAAAATGTTAAAAATGTTATTTAAAAAGACACTTAATTTAATTGAATGATTGTAAGAAAGCATCAGCTTCATTAAAGTGTTTAAGGGTCTCAATGATCTGGTTATCAGTCTGCAATCGGATATTTGCTGCTTCATCTTTGCCCCAGATAGAACCGGCGATTTCTCCCTTAATCCTATTATAAATCACCGCTGAATTATTTCGGAGTGAATCGTGGATTACATTGATAGAATCGTTTTTAAGATGAACAAGAAAGTCATTGAATAATTCATCGGAGACTTGCCAAGAATCCCGAAATTCAGGGAAAGATTGAAACTCTTCCTGATGGGTTGAAGCAAATTCAGAGGCAAAATTAAAAATGGGACGTTTGGCGCTGCGCAGTACTTTTCCCGTTTCCGCATTAATGTTGCTCTTATAAGGAATATAAATATCCGGGGTGATCCCGCCGCCGCCATATACAGTGCGTCCTGATTTTGTTTCATATTTAGGACGCAATTCTTTCAGGCTGTCAATCTTGGACTCTCGGTCTGTTTCATACAACTCACGATAATACGCTAATTCATTGCCATTTTCAAAAGGCCGCTGGATGAGTCTTCCAGAGGGTGTATAGTAACGGGCAATTGTAACGCGGACCGCTGCGCCGCTGTCTAAAGGCAGTTGCCGTTGAACCAACCCTTTGCCAAAACTGGTTTCTCCTACCACAAGTCCACGATCCAAATCTTGAACTGCGCCGGATACAATTTCACTGGCACTGGCAGATCCGCGGTTAATCATAACGATTAAGGAAAAATCATCATAACCCCTATTGGAGTCGCCCATAAAAACCTGGTTGGATTCCTTGATTTTACCAATGGTATAAACAAGGGTATCTTCCATGGTTATGAATTGATCTGCAATAGCTGCCGCTTGCTCTAAAAATCCGCCGCTGTTGCCTCGAAGGTCAAATACAAGCCGTTTCATACCTTGAGCGCGGAGGGATTCGATTGACTCAGTCACCTCTTTTTCTGTGGTAGCGGAAAACCGCCTTAAGAAAATATACCCGGTTTCATTATCAATCATGGTTGCAGCGCCGACGCTATGAATTGGTATATTGTCCCGAATAATAGTCACATCAAAAGGATTTGCAGCGCCGATACGACTGATGGTTACATCTACCTTGGTTCCTTTACGTCCCCTCAGCTTTTTAAAAACCTCATCCTTTGTGATCTTGTAAGCATCTTCACCGTTGATGGCGATAATCTTATCGCCGGACATAAGTCCAACAATATCGGAGGGGCTGTCAGGCACCGGGGAAATGACGGTAATAAACCCATCTAAAATGTCAAATTCAATTCCAATCCCTTGGAATTTCCCCTTAAATAATTCAGTGATATTCTCCTGTTCTTTAGCCGGGATGTAGGTGGAATGAGGGTCAAGTTCTTCCATCAAACCATGAAATGCACCATCCATGACTTTATCCATATCCACGGTATCAAAATAGAAATGATTCACATAGGATATAATCTGCTGCAGCACATTCATTTTTTCCCGCAAAATTTTGTACACATTTTGATTGCCGGAATACACCTTAGGCATAAAAAGAATAACTGCCATCAGGAAGCCAAGAGTTGCGGATAGGGCTAAAGGCCAAATCTTGCTAAATTTTTTAAACATAAATTTTATTTCTTTTGGTATAAATTGATAAATAATGTTATTCAGAATATTATCCCAAGGAATAAAATCAGGGGATTCAATATTGCAGTTGGATAGGGTTGGAAATTAAAAAAAGATGAAGCCACATCACGTATTATTCCGATTAGTCTAAAACGGACATAATACGATTTGTGCTCATCTTCGCACGTTATAAAAGTGAAATAAAAAATAAAAGAACTGCTACCATCGGCACACCAATATACCCTCCACCTTTTATTTCTCTTGGCTTAATAGAGGGTGTCCACAATTCGTTGTATTTAAGGCGAACTTCAGAAATCTTTCCCGATTCAACGTAAACTGTTTGAACGCCGAATGCCTGATTATTATGATCATTGCTCACAAAGGACCATTTGCCTAAGCCAAGTGCGTTTTTTTGGACAGGTTTGAAGTTGCTGACCTGGTGCCAACCGGGTTCAACTGAAATGATACTTACAATGGGTGTATCACCCACATACTTCCCATCTACGTAAATAGGGATGTCTGCCATATTTGTTTTTATTGCTATGCCGCCATTGGAAAACATTTCAATATCCAACGTTGAAGCCGAATGATCAAAACGACCCTGCATGAAATCTTGATCCATTGATTCTGGAAATTGGATTGGAGTCTGAGTTGTACTGCTACCATTCATAGATTCAATGGCTTCAGATTTACTGGACAACTTCCATAATGTTTGATTATTTTTGTGCTCGATCTGCGATGAAGTTAGTGTTAGTGTTTGATCGTCCGTTTCATTGATGGTCAAAAGATCATCATTCAATTCTTCTTGTATATCGATTTGGCTAGAAACTTCAGAATCAGGTATCGTGATTAATGCTGATTGTTTTTCACTGCCTACATTCTTTTGAGTTTTTTTAACTTTATTTCTGAAATCTGATTTATTGGTTTTCGTCTGGTGAGAATTTGCATGTTGAAATACTGAATTGCCATCTTTCACAATACGGTTTTTCAGATTTGCAACTTTTGATTTTTTCATTTCAGTGTGAATAAACACAATTGTGTTGGGATGTGTTTGAGAATTTATAATATCAAATCCCACGATGGGTCTGCCAATTAAAAAAGCCAATTGTGTTGAATGTTTAAAATCATCCATTTTTATCTCTTTTAGTGGATGCTTAAGATCAGAAAATGGCATTTTGCGGGCTGGGAGACGGACACCTAATATCGTTAAATAAACCCAACCTTGGTCTGATTTCCAACCAATGATATCATCATCTTGAATGGGCGCTGTCATATCTATATTCACCATAATCCCATTTTCCTTAATGGAATAATGAATATTCTGAATGGACGTACTGCCCAGGGAGATTGATAGCAATGCAATCCAGGGTATGATGTATTTCAATTGAAACTCTTTTGAATTGTGAGCCTTCATTGGCTCTAAAATAGTATTTAGCCTGAAAACTTAGACTGATGTTATGAAAAAATCAAGTAGTTAAAAAAGAACGCTACCTTTGATGATTTACGTTGCTAACATACCAATTTAACCCAAACCCACGAAAATAATAGTTACAGTCCTATATATAACATGGTTCTAAATGTCGTTCCCTGAATAGCTGATGAAGGTGAATCACTAATTTTTGTTCTTCCATTTAATAGCCAATTCCCTGCTGGAATAGTTCCTTTATTAAACCCTACGCTAATCCGCAATCCTAATCGATCTAAAAACTGCCATTTTACTGCGACATATGGTTGAAAATTAAAAAATGTTGCACTTACATCCCTTAATAAGCCTGGAACAGTTCCCGGTAAAATAACTGGATCATCATAACTATCTGCGTCCACACCATAATACAATGTTCCTGTACTGTCCATAGTGCCATATGCGTTATTAAATACAGATCCCCATCTTGGATTCCCGCTCTGTTGGTCCACGGCAATGCCTGCCCGCGCTAGGCCCATGAGAGCCCCAGCTGATAATTCAAGGTCCTGTAAAAGAGGCATGACGTATTCGATAGATGCAGCGCCCATAGAAATTGAAAATTTTGCTTCAATTGTCGGATTAAAAAAATTAGTATAATCTTTAAACTCCTCACCTTCACCTACATCCCATACACCATTTTCATTTTCATCGGTCCAATCTAATTGGCCATTCGGCTCTGCATTTCCTTGATCATCTTCTGTATCCTTAAAAATGATAATATCAGGTACTGTACTAATTGTTGTGCCTCCAGCCCCAGCATAGCCTCCAATGCGCCAACGGCCTGTAACATGGGCGAAACCTTCCCCGCCATGAATCACAAAAGGATCTTTGAAATTTTTAGGATTGAGCCCTAGTCCCATCAGGTCCGATGACCCGGGAATTGAGTCCATTTTTATATACATAGGGCTGTAGCCAATCCCGCCGCCAAGAAACTCCTCAGCAGGATAACTAAATTGCGCAAATAAAATCGACGCATGGATTGCGATGAATAAAATGATTTTTTTCATGTTTATGGGGTTCTCCGCATTGATGACGATATCAAATTAAGATTGATCAGTGAATTTAGAAAGAAAATATGGCTGTAAATTTAAGTATTCGCAATACAGGGTCTTTTCCTTGTAAAAATAGCCTTAACATCCTATATTTTTCGAAGAGTAAACGAGGTAAGGGAGATCAAAACGTGATTTGCCTCCCGAATAACTATATCCAATTTTGGTTTAAACCATGAGGTTAAGTACGTACACAGGAGCTGAAAAACGCTTCTTAAAAGGAATTTTTCTCGGAGTCCTGCTCCTATCTGGACTCTCGGGCAAGGCGACGTTCCACGTCCACGGGTCTTACGACCTGGATAATGATGGCCAAGCGGAGACGCTCATCCTGAATACCCGTGCATCATCTGCTATTTGGGTAGAGATTGCAAAATCCGCACCGGGAGACACCCTTTGGGCTTATTCATTACCTGACGGACAACAATTCAATGATGCAGAAATTGCTGACATCAACGGCGACGGATTTTATGATCTGGTGGCTGTGGTGGATATATATCCGGCTGTTAATGATCAGCCATGGTTGTATGTATTCCACGGTAACGCTGCAGGATTTGCAACGGAACCATTGACTACAGGGATTAACGCCTTGGGTTTAAATGGCGTCCGCCCATCCAACCTTTCCCTTGTCCCCGGTGGATCACCGCAATTTTCAGTCGCTTTCGGGTCACCACTCCGGCAGGGAATGATTTTCGATATTGACCTGAGTGATGATAGTATTGCAATCACCAATTTCCGGATGTTAATCGCGCCCATTATCAGCAACGGATACGGATTGGTATTTACCGGCGGATTCAAAAGCAAGGGCGGCCACTATGTCGCTACAATCTCTACGGAAGACAATCGCCTGAAAACTGCTATTTTTGATGTAGGGCAAAATTTTAAATTAATACAGTCCGGGGAACTTCGATTAGGTGAGGCACACTACCTGCTTGGGGCAGACATCCAACCATTTCGGTCAAAACAATCCAATAAAAGCGGTTTATTAATTCCCTTTGGGTCTGATGATGTTTTCTTGTTAGAGGTGGCAGATGAAACAACAGCGCTTTATAATACTAGCTTTTCCGGCAAAGGTGCTTATCCCATCGCTGATGAAAAAGAGGGACCAACGATTTCCCGAATCTTGCAAAAAAGGCATGATGCGGAAATCACCACAACCCAGCGATCCATTTCCCATTATCTTACCTCTCGCACTGAAAAAGGCCAGTTGGCGCCACCGCCACCAGCTTTGACAGACGAGGCTGCCACCCTGAAATCCGTCCCAATGCCGGGTGATCAGGATTTGACTACTTTGCCGGATGGACAAAGCGAGGTTTACAGCACCATAGAGGAACCCGGCAAGCAAAAAAATTACAACGCCTTAACACCAACACTGGGTGATTTTTTGGCCAGTGTAAAAAATGAATTGCCCGAGGAAGTTCCCGAAGTTGAAAAAGTAGCAATTCCTGACATGAATAAGGATATGGAAAGTGTCACCTGGGCAGATGAAGCCGGATTTACTCATGTGAATTTGGGTGAATATATCACGGATGATACAGAGTCGGATTCTGCGATTTCGCCAATCCCTGAAAAAGATACAGGCATTACAACCTTTCAAGAAACCGTTACGGAAGCCTTAACGCCCAAAGTGGTTGCCGAAGATACGGCCATTGATATGCAGTCCGGAAATGAGATTGACCTGTATTACGTTTTGGCCATGACGCCGGCATCGCAGACCAAGGACCGCTATATTTTTGATGGAGAAGCGCCATTTGGGGTTGCTGTGAATCAAGTACCGCCCATGGGAAAAGCCACTCATTTTCAGCATGGTGTTTCCGCAAACTTGGCGAATCTGCAGCGAGGTGAAACATTCGATTTTGCCTACTCACTGCGAGATGCACGGTTAGACAGCATCACCACATTGACCATGGTACACGATATGCAAACCAACGTGGTGTTTATGTCCATATCGCCTACCAGCGACTCTTTATCCCAATCATATCAACCGGAAGCATTCGACCCTAAACTGTTTGAGTTCCCTGATTATTTCTTTGAGGGCTTCCCCACCTCATTGGATATGGATTTTTCCGACAAATTGATCCGTTTCTCTTTCGATGGCATAGAAGATTCAACGTATCATGGCATTTATTTATCCTCTACAACACCTTCGAATCCGGCTCAGTCCTTGGCTGTCTTTATGGATGAGGGCACCCTTCAGGCTATTCGTGGGGAAGTAGTGGTAAGGGCCAATGGTTCGAAAAAAGTCACCACGGAATTTGACTTGGTGGGAACAGTAGAACCTGCGGTGATGTTCTCCCGCCTGATACAGGAAATGTTTCCCGATGAATTGAAAATCAAATTGTTGCAAGGTGCTTCCTTAGAGGAGCCGTTATTTGGTCCCAGCGGCAAATTACCAAAGATTACCCGGGAACCTCGTTTACCAGAAGCTCAGCCCGCCCAGGCTAATCCCGAAATTCCTGTGGAGCCGAAACAAAGCATTGTTCCGGAAGGAGACGAAATTGTTGGTGATGAAAAAGTAACTACAGATTCTGATACTCCGGTACCGCAGGAAGATGAAGTAGCCCCTGCCGTATTGGAGGTGGAAACGCCCGTTTCCGTTCCGCCAGCACCAACGGATTCTTTAAAATTGGAAGAAAGAAAAGAGCCAACACCAAAAAAGGAAGGAGAGCCTGCTGAACCTGAGGAATCCCAATCCGATCCTGAACCGGAACCAAAGGCCGAAGAAGGCGATGAAAGTAGCGGAGATAACCGATAGATAGGTCCCTTATGCCACTATCGAAACCAATATTGAGGATTTGCATTGCCCTGTCCATAATGCTTGGCATCGCCCAAGGTCAGAAAATTGTTCATATGAATGGAACCTATGATTTGGACGGCGATGGACTATTGGAGTTCATTGCTCTGGAATTGGATCCCAACGAAGATGTATTTCCAACTGCAGTCCGCTATTATGAAATTGATGCTGACGGGTATCAAACTTTGGTTTGGGAATTTACACCACCGGTTGCACTGGACGGACAATTCGTTGATGCCACGATTGGCGATTTGGATGGGGATGGTGCGCCGGAATTGGTGTTAGTGATGAATTTGTCCCGGTTTGGCGATAATGCAACGCCTCATGTTTTTGTGGCCACTTATGCCTGGGACGGTTCCCATTTTTCAGAAATTCCCACTGCAACCTTGGATCTAGGTAAAGAAAACCGTTCTCTGCGTTGCAATAATTTTCAATTATTAGACCATGATTCGGACGGAGATCAGGAATTGGTCTTGGCATTGGGAAGCCCATTTCGAGGTTTTGCCATTGTCAATTCCACTGCATCCGGTTTATCCCTAACCAAAAAAGTTCGCCCCGATGAATTATTGGTGGGCTCCGGCCTGCTGTACGTTGGCGTGGTAGATTATGACGGGGATGGCTACGAGGATGTATTGGCCTTAAGTCCGGAAGGGCACACCATTAAAGCTCAACCTTTTTATAATATTGGCGGCGTGTTTGATTCCGGGCATTTGGTTCGAAAAAGAATTGATGGTTTAAGCGGTATTTTACCCTATTCCATCGAACTGACGGACTGGGATGCTGATGGATTTTTTGATGTACTTGTGCCCTTCAGTTCCGGGGATATTGCGGCATTTACCTTAACGCCAGCAACCCTGGTGATTGAGGATGTCCCTGTAAATCCAGGACCGCTCACTCAAGTCGCCTTGGAGGATTTTAATCAAGATACCTTCGAAGATATTCTGATGCTGTCTGCCGACATCAATGCTTTAACCTTAGTTTCAGGGAAAGACGGCGGTGTGGAAGGTGCAGAAAATGCCATGAGGAATGTTCCTTCTGATATGCAGATTTTCGCTATGGTTCCCATGACCAAAGCTGGACAATATACAGGCAACGTTTTGGTCTCCGGTTGGGATGGTGAAGAAAATTCCATCTATATCATACAGTTAGGTAAAAAGTCCGATAGGTTAGACCAGGGCTTTTTGGTCACGTCGGATTTTATTTCCAAGCGGCTTCCGGATTTATTATCTAATGTGCAGGATATTGAGCCGGAAGTACCGGAAGTTTATATTGAAGTTTTGCCCGAGGAAACGCAACCGCTCCAACCTCAGGGCAAAGAAAAAATTATCACTGATTTAGGTCAATCGCCGGGAAGTTATATTCCCGAGACACTGGTTCCTGAACAACAGGAAGGAAAAGCCTTAAAAGAGCAGCCCAAGGTAACCATTCCGAAAAAAGTAGCAAGAACTTTAGAACAGCCCAAACGGCCCCGTCCTAAAGAAACAGTGGGGCAGCGCTTGCCTAAACATATTTTGCCTCGTTATGTACTGAGACCGGGACAACCTTTTTTATATGATATTCCGCGGGATAGCACCGATGAGTTTTACAGCTTCCGTTGGGAGAACCAGCCACCCAAGGGCATGTATTTTTTGTATGAAAGCCAGTCCATCAATTGGGTGCCTACGGAGAAACAGTTAGATGCTTTTCCATTGGCCTATTTGGTGCGGATGAAAGTGGATGAGATTGTGGAACCAACCTCTGCATCTACGGAAGAGGAGCAAGTGTATAAAGCGGTTCCTGTGTTAGAAAGCCGGGATGAGAGCCTTTGGGTTTATGTGAATGATCCACCGAGGTTTTTGACTCAACCCACCGTCACAGAATTTATCGCCGGTTCAAAATTCCGTTACGAACCTGTGGTGCAGGACCGGAATAAAGATGCAAATATCAAATTTGAATTAGAAGTTGCACCGGAAGGTATGACCTTAGACAATGGCGTTTTGAATTGGAAAACAGACAGCGCTCATGTGGAGATTTATGATGTTCGGTTGGTTGCCACAGATGGGTTTGAGCGGACTGCTCAGGAATTCCAGCTCTTTTCCCGTGCCGGTGTGAAGATTCTTTCCCAAGCTCCGGAAAATGCAACTGTGGGGAACACTTATAATTATTCAGTAAAAGTCTGGCGCCAACATCCTGATGAAAAAATTAATTATAAATTATTTTATGGCCCTGACGGCATGAAATTGGAACCGGACGGCACCGTTTCCTGGACGCCCAATCCGGTTCAGGTGGATACAGCAAAATATGCTGTGGTGGTAAGCCACGGTGTTGCCACAGATACACAATTTGTGGACCTTTTTGTGAATCACCCGCCAATCATTACAGCAGCGCCGAACCCCATGAATAAAATTAATGTTGGGGGGATTTGGGATTTTGAACTTGAAATAGAGGATCCAAACAAAAAGGATCAATTGGTTTACACCGCTCATGAATTGCCGGAAGGCATGCGCATGGATCCCCACACGGGCCGGCTACGATGGGAACCTACCATGAATGAGTTGGATTTCCATACCTTAAAGATTGAAGTATCCGATGGACATGAATCACGAATGATAGAATCAGACTTTTTTGTCAATTCCCCAATCCATATTGTATCCGTACCTACCATGTCAGCTACAGTAGGCGATGAATATACCTATCGCATCATGGTGAATGATAAAAACAAAGGCTCGCTCCTGCCCTTCAAAAGGGTCGTGAAAGTAGAAGATTTATCTGCTGTCCGGATGTATTCAATCAATATTACAGATGATGTTGCCCTGTCCGGCGTGGACCGTTATTTAGGGGACTGGCACAATGCTGATGCTATCTATTATCACGATCCGAAATATCCCGCCGATTCGTTGGTCTCCCGTCTCAATATGAAAAAATATACCCATTCCGTATTTTTTGAGGATGACCGCTTGTGGGTTCTTTTAGAAACTATTAATGGACGCACCATTAAGATTAAAGATTTTCTGTGGGAATTTTTCCATGGTGGAAAAGGAAAACCGCCTCGGGTGGTTGTAGAACGGGTGAATCCGTTCAAGTTCTCCTTGTTGGATTTTCCTGAAGGTATGGTTGTTGAAGAAACATCCGGAACCATACGCTGGACACCTTCTGTGGAACAGACAGATGCTCACCGCATCACAGCTGTAGTTTCCGATGGCTATACCAAAGATGAACAAACTTTTGAGATTTATTCCAATCATTTGCCCACCATTGTTTCCAATCCACCTCACATGGGCTTAGTTGGGGATTTATTTAAGTATCAGGTTCGGGTGGATGACCGGAACGAAAATTCACAATTGGAATACACCTTGTTGAAAGGGCCACACGGTATGCAAATGGATCGCCACGGTAAAATATTGTGGGTCCCGAAAGCTGCACAGATCAATAACAATACCTTTGAAGTAGCTGTGAGTGATGGATACGGCACCGATGTGCAAAAAGGAAAAATCTTTGTGAATAATTCACCCACCGTCATTTCCAATCCAAAACCTGTGGGACTCACGGGTCATTCCTGGCGATATAAAATGACCACGGAAGATTTGAACGGGGACAAAGTGGCCTATCGTGCTGTTCGATTACCCAAGTATGCTCGTTTCGACAAAAGAAAGGCTACAGTGGAATGGACACCGCGGAAGAATCAATTAGGCATGAATGATTTTATTTTGATGGCAGTGGATGAGCACGGTGCCACTTCCAGCCATGAATTCCAGGTCCATGTTTTCCATGATCCCAGCTCCAAGCAATTGGTGAACACAGGCTGGCCCCTCATGCTGACTTTTGTGGGTGTTGTATTTGCTTGGGGCATGGCGCAGATATAATCAAACGTAGTTAACGAGCGGTTATTACGTTTAACCATTTTTATTTAAAAACAACTAATCACAAATTTCTCAAACCTTTTGATCGGTTGGATTTCCACATTTACTCCAACCACAATCACGGGTTTTACAAATGAGAAATTTTCAATTTTCACCCAATCCTTTTCTGTGGTCATGATATAATCTGCGCCGGAAAATATTCCTTCCAGATTTTTCCAATCTGCGTTCGAATATTTAAAATGATCGGGAAAAACTTTTTCGCCTGTAATCTCGCACCCTAATTTTTCTACCGATCGCCTGAATCCGGATGCATCACCAATAGCAGATACGATAAAAACTTTTTTCCTTTTTAATGAATTTGGCTTTTCCTGCGATAATGAGGAAATGGAGGCTCGAGATGTAGAACGAAAAACAGGTAAACCTGTTTCTTGGGCGTTCCGCAATAAAAATGGTCTGGGTTTTTTCAGGTTCGTTTTTGTCAATACAACAGCGTTTCCCCGCTTAATATTCAGCCAAGGTTCCCGTAAAATGCCATAAGGCAATAATTTATGGTCAAAAACAGTATCGCCGCTGTTAACTAAGACTAAGTCCAAATCCCGCTCCAGAACACGATGCTGGAACCCATCATCCAATAGAATCACGTGAGGGTTGAATTGCTGCATTAAAAACATGCCGCCCCGGAAACGATCCTCATCCACCACAATGGGTACCTGCTTTAATTTTTTTGCCATCAAAAAAGGTTCGTCTCCTGACGCTTCCCAAGTTGTTTTTATTTCTTGTCCATCGGAGACCAGAACAGTACCTGAGGTGGTGCGCCCATAGCCCCGACTCAATACCGCAACTCTTTTCCCTTTCCTTTGTAAATAATTTGCTAAAAAAATAACGGTGGGTGTTTTCCCTGTGCCGCCAACGGTGATATTACCTACACTGATGACTTGGCAGGGTAAACGCCTGGACACAAAAAATCCATATTTATAAAATAGATTCCGCCAATAGACAACACCCCAATAAAAAAGCGCTAATGGGAAAAGCAAATAAGCGTGAGATTCTTTATAAACTCTCATTATTTGTATATTGCAAATTATTAGTTGCTACTGCGTCCATTTTTTTGATCAATATGTTGCTGCATGTTTCAAAATCCATCTCCTTTTCAAAAAAGAATGGTTGGCCGTATTCAATAAATATTTTTCCGAATGGTTTTTCCACATAGAATGTATCCCAATTTGTAAATCCCCAGTGTCGCGTGGAGGTAACATGGATAGGAACAATGGCAGAACCGGTGGTTTGGGCGGCTCGAATCACGCCGGGTTTGGGAATTTTTGCAGGGCCCGTGGGACCGTCCGGTGTAATGAATACCAAGCTTCCGGGATTTTTTAACGCACGAATCATTTCTTTATAGGCAATTTCACCTTTTTCTTTGCTGGAACCTCGCATCATGTGCCAACCCCAACTGGTAGCTATTCTGGAAATGAGCTCTGCATCCCGGTGTGTGCCGGCGATGGCGTGGACCGATTCACCTCGCAAATCGTGAACAATGGTCAATAATTGACTGTGCCAAACGGAAAGAATCACCGATGTACCCGTTTGGATTGGGTGTAAATAATTGTTCCTGCCCCGAACATCCTTACGGTTGGTGCCATAGAAAAATTTGAGCATGAGACTGCCAAGGCTGGCTTTTAATGCCATGGAAAGGGAATCAATCATGGTCTATTATTATTCTGGATAAAATTGCATCGGCGGCTCGATGATACACACCTGGCAGGCCTAAGGTTCGACGCACTTTATCAAATCCTGCCAGCATTCTTTTTCGTGTTGCGTTAGTATGATCCAATAGGGGTAATACAGCTTCAGTCAGATTTTTTTTAGTCATATCATGTTGTAAAAATTCAGGAACGATTTTTTCATCAGCAATAAGATTCACCATAGATGCAAAAGGTACCGAGGCCATCGTGTTGGCCATCCACCAGGAGACAACAGAAAGCTTGTAACATACAACCATTGGTGTATCTTCCACAGCACATTCAAGCGTTGCTGTACCGGATGAAACCAATGCAGCTGTTCCCGCAACCATGGCTTTGCGTGCATTCTCTTCAATTTTTATACCTGAAGGCACTGATGATAATGTTATGTTAGGCGCTTTGCCAACCATGATTTGCAAATCGGGTATTTGTTTTTTCACCAGTTCCATAGTTTCTAAAAAAATGGACCAATGGCGGTCTACCTCCTGTTGACGGCTACCGGGAAGTAAAACCAACAAGGGATGTTCAATAGTCAAATCATGGCGCTGGTAAAATTCTTTGGATGTCTCATTTACGTGGTCCTGTTCAGCGAATGGATGCCCTACATAATTGGTGGGAAGCCCTCGCGTTTCAAACCATTCCTGTTCAAAAGGGAATATGGAAAGAGCTTGATCTAAAATAGTCTTCATGGTTTCCACGCGTTTTTCTTTCCAGGCCCAAACTTGGGGAAGTATAAAATAGGTGATGGGAATATTTAAATGCTGAATACGTTTTGCCAAGCGCAGATTAAAGCCGGGATAATCAATTAAAATGATTCTGTCAGGTTTTGTCCGGGAAATTGTATCAACGGTTTTTCCCATGATTTTCATCATTCGGGGTAAATGTCTCACCACTTCTGCAAAACCCATCATAGCTAAATCATCTGTATGCTCAAGAATTTGCATCCCCGATGCTTTCATAGTATTTCCGCCGTGTCCCAAAAAGGAAGAATTGGGTTCTAGTTTTTGGATAGCTTGGATTAGTTTGCCTCCATGGAGGTCACCGGAGGGTTCTCCGGCAACCATGAAAAATTTTAAAGGCTCTGAATTCATTATTTATAATTTATTTGAATCAGACAGGTGTGCCAATATAGGTTCGAGCGGCAATCACGATTAAAATTAAAAACAAATTTTGCAGGGTACGTTTCTCTGTCTTCAGTGTTTTCAGCAAGGGAGCAGGCGTGCGACCATCTGTGCCAATCCAAGGAGACAGCCTAGGAAATAACCTTGGGACATTCTTACGGTATGTTTCATAATCCTCTCTAAAAAGATTCATTAAAGTTTCCTCTTCCAACGAAATGATCATGGAATATTGGAATGTAAAAAATGCAAAAACCACAAAGAGCATTTCCCACATGTAGGGTCCACCTGCTATCAAAGCAACTCCACAGTAAATGACCATGTTTCCCAAATAGAGAGGGTTCCGCGTTTTTGCATAAGGCCCAGTGGTGCAAAGTGATGGCGCACCAACATTGGTTGTCCGTGTAGCGCCGCCGGCATACCGAACCGCATTAATACGAATGGACTCACCTATCAATGCCAAAAGCAGGCCAACATAAATAAAAGGAAATTCAGGATTGGCAAAATAAAGCAGTACGAGGAGAATCGGCACTGGTGTAAAACTCCGGTAGGTAAATAAAAAGTTTCGCAAATCCATCAATGAATATCCTGGATGATCATGCGCTGGATTTCCATGGCCACTTTAAGTGCTTCTCGCCCTGCCTTTCCGGTGACGATAGGTGTTTCTTTGCCCTGGACGGATTTTACAAAATTCTCTAATTCCATTTGAAGCGCATCGCCTGCTATAACAGGTGGTTTATCATAAGCAATAAATCGCTCGGCGCCGTCATATTCAAAAGGCGCTGTCATAAGTGCTTCCGGGTCTTCCTCCGGATCGCTCACAACTTTGTAAACTTCCGTCAATCCCAAAAGCAAATCAATGGTAGCATAAAGATCACGCTGGAAGACTTTAATTTTTCTAACCTTGTCTTTTGCCACGCGACTGGACATGATACTGGCAACGGTTCCATTACCGAAGCGAATCCGGGCGTGGGCGATATCCACGGAATCTGTGAGAATGGAAAGGCCCGTGGCTCGAATCGTCTTCACGGGTGAATCCACCAAAGAAAGTAAAATATCAATATCATGAATCATGAGGTCCAACACAACAGGAACATCAGTCCCGCGAGTTGTGTAAGGAGCCAGCCTTTGGATCTCAATGAATTTTGGATTGACATTGTAGGGTTCAAGTGCAAGGAGCGCAGGATTCAATCTCTCAATATGTCCCACCTGGATCATGGTCCCTTTCTCTTTTGACAAAAGCAACAGACGTTCAGCCTCTTCCAGTGTTTTGGTAATGGGTTTTTCAATAAAAACATGTTTCCTGGATAGAATGCATTTTTCAGCAACAGACGCATGGAATCGGGTGGGCGTTACAATAGAAACAGCTTCCGCCACTTCCAATAAAGATGCTAAATCAGGATATGCATTTGTTCCATGTTGAGTGGCAATAGATTCAGCTCGTTTTGAGTCCGAATCATAAATGCCCACCAGGTCCGCATCTTGAAGAGATGAATAATGCTTTACATGGTGACGGCCCAAATGGCCTACGCCAATCACACCAACTTTGACAGATTCATTTCGCATAATAAGCGCAAAAGTTACGGAAACATGGTTGCAGATTACATGGTAGAAAACAATTGGTTTTTCGTTTGGGAAAAATCTTGCTTTTCTCAGGTACAAACGGCAATTTTTAGCCGTAATCGAGGTATTAATGGAGTTTCAATATGGCTAACGACATGAAATCCGGGATAGGGTTTATTATTCCGGCAGCCGGCGTCGTCGGCTTTTTTACATCTCTTCTCATGGGGGAATTTCTTGTGAGTATCATTATCGCCGTGGCGGGAATCCTGGTTTGGTTCCTGTACATGCTGGTGATGGAATCCCATATGCCGGAGCAAATGGGCAATATGATCATGCTCTTTGGCATCATGCTGGCCGTCGGAATCTTTTTTGGTTTTGGCGTCACCCAAAATATGTTTGGTGGATTTGAATTTAAACCGGAAGGAAGCATTTTTTCCCTGATCATTCTTTTCTTTGCTGTGCTAACCGGGCTCAATTTCCGAAACCAATCTTCACAAGTGGCACCTGCAGGCGGCGGACTTTCTGATGTAGACCGCGATTTGGTCATGAATGCAATCAATCAAACAAAAGACAGCGATGATGGGACTGAAGAACCACGGGTCATCGTAGTGAAACAGGAAGCAGCACCAGCGGTTGAAAAAGAAGAGGAAAAGAAAGAAGAAAAACAACCGGATCCTAATGATCCGTATGGAATGGGAAATCCCTATTTCGCCTATCCGCCGGATTATTATTACGATGAAGATGACGAGGATGATGAAGATTGGGATGAAGATGA
>CAXFCD010000091.1:0-16154 GCA_964001155.1 uncultured bacterium
CGTAAATAAGTACAGACGTTGCATGCAACGTCTGTACCGAAAACCGTATCGTAGTGGTTGGGTTAAATGGATTGGGATAGGGTGGATGAAGGGCGAATTCTTTCGGCACTGATTCTGATGATTCATCAACACTTACTGTTGGCTCACCCACCCAAAAACAAGGTAGCCAAGTTGAATCAACGAGTGTTGTGAAACTATCTGTTTCAGTATCAAATATTTTTATAGAGCCGGGAGTGTAAATCCCCGTTTCCCATACTCCACCAATGGCTAGTTTTGAATTATCCGGGGACCAGGTTTGATGAATAGCCCAAGAACTGCTGTCGAAATTACCAAGATAAGAAGTTTCATTTGATTCAAAATCATAGGTCCAAAACTCACCTGTAGGACCGGTTTCTTGATTAATGCCAGTAAAGGCTAATTTTTCTAAATGGCTATCATTTGATTCTAAAAGCAAACAATTTTCATTTTCTTCAGTTAATTGTATTAGAGAATCATCACCATTAGCACTATGAATTCTAAACAACTGAATAACATTATTAATATCCGGCAAGTTTAAATAGATGTAATCATCCAAACCCCAATAAGAATGAAATATGGGTACATACGGCATAGACATATTAGGCAATGTTATTAAAGTTGATGTATGACCAGTTTGGATATCAGCTATGACAAGATCCATGCTATCCTGATTCGTTTGAATAAATATAAACTGTTGTTTATCGGGAGACATAATACCATTTTGAATAAATCTATGGCAGGAATCTGCTAACAATGTTTCGGAGCTGTCCAAAAAGGAATATTTATAAATTTGGTCTCCATCAGGGTTCCCAATCATATATTTATAATAAATAATCACATTTTCATCATAAGTAAATCGTGGATTAATACCATCATTATCAACAGTTAAGGTATCCGTAGATTCTGTATCGACGAGTAAAATATTACCATTTGTGGAAAATAAAAATTTCGATCTATCCTCAGAAATATCAGATATATCAGCATCTTCCATAACCATTTCATTTTCTGTGCCGTCCGGTTTTATTCTATATACTGAGTTTGTATCGCCGGCTTTATTGTAGTAAATCCATTCTTCGGTTTGCGCTAAGCTCATTTTAGCGAGCAATGTGAGCAAGAATATGTTTTTCATTTTGAACTTCCTTTTTTTCGCAAAGTTGGGTGGCTTATTTTAACAAAATCAATTTTTGGATGTCTCGTTTCTTTCCTGACACCAATTCTACAAAATAGATCCCACTGGCATGTTGAGATGCATTCCATTGAATTTCGTGATGTCCGGGATTTTGTTCACCATTTACCAATACATCAACCACACGCCCGGTGATATCGTAAATAAGTACAGACGTTGCATGCAACGTCTGTACCGAAAACCGTATCGTAGTGGTTGGGTTAAATGGATTGGGATAGGGTGGATGAAGGGCGAATTTGGTTGGCAGAAATTCATCATCCGTTTTCAAATAATCATTATGTACAAAAAGATAATAAGGGCCCAATGTTGAAGCGACTGTGTCCCCGGTTACGGAGGAAAGAACATTCCACGACCATATTAATTGTGTACCGGGGAGTGAGTCCATAAAACTGTGAAAAAAGGAAACAGGAAATGAAATGGATGTATCCTCCACTTGGAAATAAATAGTGTCTCCCGTATTTGGATAATAGGTAAATGCCAAAAATTCATATTCAGCTCTTTCTCCGGCTGATTCCCATTCAAAAGTTAAGGTATCAGAGATATTGACATGATTAATTGTGAAAGATGAATTGTTTTCAGGATAAGTCAGATTGAAACTGTAAAGGCAACTGTGGTTATCTTCTTCAGCATCTTCATTATAATTCACAGCTTCCTCATCCATACAGCCTCGGATCAAATCAAAGCCGGGAAAAGTATGCGTTTCACTATTCGCCAGGGCAAATGCATCATTCACCATTGTTAGAGAGGTCCCGGCCCCTACGCTAAATGCAATATCATACTGTTCATAAGGCATGAGAAATAAGGGTCCAGCAGAAACGAGAAATGCTGCGTCTGTTGCATCCATGGTGTCTGCATTTATTCCACCGGAAAGGGCGGCCCATTTTTCTTCATTGGAAAATCCGTCTCCCAAATCTGTCGCAACATCAAAAGATGTAATCTTGAATGGAATATGGTTATTAATCAGTTGGACACCTGCATAGAGCCCGGAATCTGCGTTCCAGATATAACCGCTCCGATTCTCTTCATCAAATTCAAAATGGTCTCCGTTTCCTGCGCCAATGTTGTAATCCACAAAGAGACCGATATAAATATTATCAATCGGTTCACCGGTCAAATTATCAAGTCCATAACTCAAGACTGTATTTCCCAAAACAGTCTCATATTCTGTCACAACGCTATACAGGTTTACATTCAATCCCGTTGGGTTCTCTGCCGGATCATCCACATAAGTTGCATTGATCCAATGTTCAATGCCATTTTCAAAAGAAAACATACTCCCGGGATAAATCGTAATATCATTTTCTTGCACATTGGGATTGTCACCTCGGATACAGTCGCTTACTTGATCCGGTCCAATGCCCCATAAGAGCCCGCCTTCATATAAAATATTTTCATTATCATATGTAAAACCGTCACCTTCAGAATTATCCGCAAAATCCAAAAATCCAATATTCCCTTCCTTGGTGATGGAGAAATTCATCAAAGAGGTGGAATGGGTGAGGTAGGGCGATCCTTCAACCGGTAACCGCAATATATCGGAATCCGTGTAGCCGCCGTCTGCTTCGATTCCCAAGTAAAAAACCAAATATTGATTTGTATCAAAATCAGGCACAACCATATTAAAAGTAAAAGATGTTGTATCTCCTGATGCGATGTTCCCAAGACTATGGACAGATTGATCCACATCCACTTGGACAACATTTGGATTCATATCATAAATGGTTACAGTCACATTGGAGGCATCCACAAGGTAATTAGTCAAATGAACAACCAGCCCCATGGTGTCACCGGGAAATAAATTTTCACTATCAATCAGTGATTCTCTGGCGACGCGAACAGATGGCCATTCCTCAATGAGAGCACGGTGGGCGTTGACTCTGCCTTTCCCCAAGACATATTGGTAATTTTGATTCATATTATCAATATTATCACAGGTGACACGGACTTGTTCGCCAGCTTGAAAAGGGCTTAATTCCGGTCGGTGGGTGAGAACCAGTGCAATGGCCCCCGCTGTCATGGGGGCAGCCATGGATGTCCCATTCCATGTATTTCCGCTGTAGTCATCATCCGGCAAAGTGCTGTTTATATTACCCCCCGGAGCAAATACATCTACTCCGGTACCATAATTGGAAAACCATGCAACAAGATCATTTTGGCGATTTGTGGCACCTACGGAAAACACATTTACCATCTGTGCCGGAAAAAATAATGTGTAGTCTGACCAAGTAGAGTTATTGCCTGCGGCGGCAACAATTAATACATTGTTCGCTGTAGCAAAATTGATCACATCTTGTCCAAAGAATGAATACCAACCGCCGCCCCAGCTGTTATTGCTGATTTGCGAACCATTGACTACACCGTAATAAATCCCTTCATAACCCCAATAATATGACCCTCCGGGGTCGGATACGTTGATGTTCATATGTTTCACATTCCACGAGATACTGGCCACGCCTGTTTCATTATTGGTGACACCACAAGCTGTACCGGCAACGTGGGTTCCATGGGACATTCCGGCATTGATGTTGGTGGGGTCACCATCATTTTCATAAAAGTCCCAGCCATAGACATCATCCACAAAACCATTTTCATCATCGTCGATGCCATTGTCGGGAATCTCATTTTCATTTGTCCAAAGGTTGTCTGCTAAATCCTCGTGGTCAATGTCTGTGCCATTATCCACAATGGCAATCACCACATTCCCTTCTTCTCCTTTCACAATATCCCAAGCCGCCTCTGCTTCCACCACACCAAATTGATCCATGTATTGATAATAGGGATCATTAGGAACGTCAGATGCACTGTATCCATATCTCGGTTCAGCGTAAGCAATAATGGGGAGTTGTTGCAATGCTTCGCAGAGCGCCAGAACATCTTTTTGTACATTAAACCTAATCTCATAGGTCCGTTCGAGCGCGTCTCTCATTTTAAATTTATCCGGTATGGCAGGAAAGATTCGCTCAATGGTTTTTATATCATAAGATTTTTCAAGCTGTTGGTATTGAGGTGTATTGGTGAATTCTTGGATTCCGAATTTTGGATCAATATTCAGTTTTGTGATGACTCGTCCCGGCATATAATGTTTCTCAGATGTTTGGGCAGGCAGGCATGTTATAAAAAAGAGAGTGATTAAAAGTGAACTAGATAATTTCATGAAGCTTCCTTTTGGTTGGTTCCGATTGTTTTCCCCGGCACAATGAATTTACGCCAAATTCCAATGAATCAAAATGCACCACACCATACTGTTATTCTTGGTTATGAAGTGAGAGAGAAGGTGGTTAATTTTCGCGGCTATGGAACGTAAAATAAGAATAATTATGGCCAAACCTGGCCTGGATGGGCACGACCGCGGCATCAAAGTTTTAGCAGCTGCTTACAGAGATGCAGGGATGGAAGTCATCTATCTGGGACTCCGTCAAACGCCTGAAATGATTGTGTCCGCTGCCTTGCAAGAAGATGCAGATGCCATTGCCTTATCGAGCTTAAATAATGCACACAACACCATCTTTCGCAATGTTCTCGATCTTATGAAAGAGAAAGGATTGAATGATGTGCTCTTAGTAGGAGGCGGTATTATTCCTAAAAAAGATATGGAAGAACTGGAAGGTGCAGGAGTGGGCAAATTATTCGGTCCCGGCACACCGGTTCAGGATACCATTGATTATATCATAGATTGGGTCAACACCAACCGCAGATAGTATGAATCTCAAAAACCAAATCGAATTAGAACTTTATTTCGCGGATCATTTTGATACGATTCTGTTTCCCGCATTAGCCAATATTTACTTGGAACAGGGTGATTTGAAACGAGCTAAAAAAGTTTGTGATATTGGTTTGGGTCATCATGAAAATGATTCTGCAGGGTTATTTATTTTAGCACAAATTGAGAAGGCAAATGGGAATTTGAAGGAGGCTGAAAAAGCACTGGAGCATGTATTACTGTATTCTAAAGATCACCTTGCCGCGGCCAAAATGCTTTGTGAGATCCAGACTGTTTTGGGCAGAGCCTCTAGTAGATTGGTAAAATCGTGGAAACATGTTTTGACTTTGGAACCAACCAATAAAACAGCACAGGATTTTATTAAGAAAGTTGAATCCGGTACGGCAAAAAAACCAACCAAACAAATTTTAGAACCACAGCGTGAACCGTTAACTAAAAAATCGCCCGTAAGAAAAAGAGAACCGGACATAGAACTAATGGCGGAACCGACACTTGATGCTGAGCCATTGCCGATCCAACCTAACGAACCCCTGCAAGTCAGTTCACGTCTGGCCACATTTACCTTGGTAGCCGTCCTAAAAAACCAGGGGTTGTTCCATCAAGCGCTTGAAGTGTTAGATGCTTTGGAAGCAAAAGGGGAAAGTCCCGAATCCATCACTTTGGAGCGGGAGGTTATTCAGACATTAATTTCAAAATCTATAAAGGATTAAATCTATTTTATGAACAACTCTATTTACAACAAACGACAAGAAAATTTAAAAAATGTTTTAGCTGAAAAAGGCTTGGATGGTATGCTGATCACCAATTTGACCAACATCCGTTACATTTGCGGATTTACCGGTTCGGCAGCATCTTGTTTAGTCACACCGGATGGGCAATATTTTATTACCGATGGGAGGTACATTGAGCAATCTAAAGCTCAGGTAAAAGGGTTCGAGCGATTCATTGATATGAGTTCTCACTTTGAGCAAATCAAAGAGAATAATTTGAATCCCAACGGATTCAAATTAGCTTTTGAAGGCAGCCACATGAGTTATGCCCAATATGAAAATATGGTTAAAACATTTCCTCAGACGACCTGGGAAAATTCATCCATGATTTTAGAAGATTTAGCTGCTGTGAAAGATGAGCACGAACTTTCTTGTCTCCGCACAGCTGTGGAGGTCACCGATAAAGTGTATGAAGAAATATTGCCCATGCTTCGACCCGGTTACACGGAAAAACAAGTGGCCAATACTATGGTATCAAAATATCGGGAGTATGCAGAAGGGGAATCCTATTCGCCCATTGTTGCCACCGGTCCTAATGGTGCATTGCCCCATGCAATTCCCACAGACAGAGAATTCCAAAAAGGCGATTTTATTGTGATTGACGCTGCGGCAAAATATGGTGGTTACCATGCAGACATGACTCGGACACCCGTAGTGGGAGAAGCGACAGAAAAGCATCACGAAATCTATGGCATTGTGAAAGAAGCGCAACAACGTGGATGTGATACAGCGAAAGCCGGCGTTCCATGTAAAGATGTAGATGCAGCCACTCGGGATTATATCGGAGAAATGGGCTATGGCGAATATTATACTCACGGGACAGGGCATGGACTAGGTTTGGAAATTCATACGTCGCCGAGATTTAGTCCTCAAAGTGAAGATGTGTTGGAAGCAAATAATGTCATGACCATCGAACCTGGAATCTATTTAGCGGGTTGGGGCGGTGTCCGAATTGAAGATGATGTTATCATCGAAGAAGATGGATGTGAAATCCTGAACAAAACCACGAAGGATTTAGTTGTCCTAAACTAAGTTCAATTTTCATTTCTTTATGATTACAACCCATCTTTTTTTCCCCTCTATAATAGGGGGGCTAGAGGGGGGTCAAAAAAATGATCGTTTCTAAATCTTTGTCGGTCTTCTTTAAAATGTAATTATTCCCCTATTAATTTAAATAATTACGTTTTACATAATTAACACCCATGGTTGATATTTACACAAAACCTGAACTGTATGACGCCATCCACAAAACATATAGCTGGGATAAAAAACTCATCACATCCACCGCCAAAAAAGCAGGTGGCCCGGTTTTAGAATTGGCAGCAGGAACAGGACGCCTTGCCCAACTCATTATCGATCTTGACTTAGATTACACCGGGATTGATTCCAGCTCCGAATTCCTGAATATGGCAATCCAAAAATATGGGGATCGCGCCACCTTTATCCAAGATGATATGCGACAGTTTGACCTCGGGCAACAATTCAACTTTATCTTTATTGGGTTCAATTCTTTTCTCCATAATTTGACGGATGAAATTGCCCATGATTGTTTAGGGTGTGTCCGAAATCATCTATCAGATTCAGGACGTTTTTTAGTCTCTATCTTTATCCCGGATCCATCCTTTCTTTACAGAGAAGAAGGGAAGTTGTATCCCGCAACATCTCATTTTGATTTTCAAGGCTCCCAATGTAGAATCATGGAAACAAACATCTTTGATGAAAATTCTCAAGTAAACCATCTTAAATGGCAATTGGAGCGCGACGGCGATTTGGAAAAAGAGATTTATGAATACAAGATGCGAATGTTTTATCCACACATGATGGATATTCTCCTAACCGACGCCGGTTTGGACATTCAAGAAAAAATGGGGGATTATGATGGTTCTCCCATGGATGAAGAAAGTGGCATGCAAATCTATGTCTGCAAAAAAGCCTAAACCACTTTCTGTTCAAAAGGCAGTTACTGCCTTAAAAAAATTGGATGCTGAATTGGTACCGCTTCTAGATGCATTCCAACCTGCTGACATTATTCCTGAAGCAGATTATTTTCGTTCATTAACGCGTGCCATTATTTATCAGCAACTGAGCGGGAAAGCAGCTAAAACCATCTCAGATCGATTTATAGCACTCTATGATGGAAAAGATTATCCATCACCGGAAGATGTAATAAAGACAGATCATGAGACATTGCGAGCCGTTGGACTGTCCAATGCGAAAGCTCAATATATTAAAAATATTTCAAATGCTTTTTTGGATGGAAGCGTTGATGTAAAAAACATCAGCTCCGTTTCTGATGAAGACATTATGAATCAATTGGTGTCTATCAAAGGTGTGGGACCTTGGACAGCACACATGTTTCTCATGTTTACATTGGCTCGTCCGGATGTATTTCCTACGGGAGATTTAGGCGTTCAGAAAGGATTCCAACAATTTTTTAAACTTAAAGAACTTCCCACACCGAAAGAGATGGAGAAACGATCTCAACAATGGAAGCCTCATAGAACAGTGGCATCTTTATTTTTTTGGAAAGTAGTGGACGGTCCCTTTGAATGGTAATATGATAGATACAATATTTTTTGACATTGGTGGCGTTTTAATTGATATTCAACCTGAACGCACCATTCAATATTGGAGTGATTGCACCGATATTGATCCGGATATTATTCAAGACAGATTTCCGTGGAATGCCCATAACGAATATGAGAAAGGTCAATTGACAGATCATGAATGGTTTATGGCGGTGAAAGAAAGTTTGCCCCAACCTTGTTGCTTAAAAGAATCTGATTTTAGGCGTGGATGGGAATTGCTTCTAGGGGGAGAGAAAGAAACTATTCACATTTTGCAAACACTTTCGGACAACCATTCAATTTGGTTATTGTCCAACACCAATCCGCAGCATATCCATGATGAAATTGAAAAACGTTATAAATTTCCACATATGGTAAATGGGGCAGTATATTCTTTCAATGTTGGGTTAAGAAAACCTGATCAAAAGATATATAAAAAAGCAGCCAGTTTGGCGAACACTCGGCCTGAGACTTCCATTTTTATTGATGATTTGGAGATAAATGTCCACTCTGCTGAAAAGGCAGGATTCACCGGAATCCATTTTCAATCCATAGAACAATTAGAAAAGGACCTGATAGCCTTCGGTCTATTAACAAAAGAGACAGCACAATGATAAAACGAATATTAATCTTATTCATATTAACCTCCGGATTGCTTTACGCAACCGGTGCATGGATGTTTACAGGGAGAACACATCCGGAACTAAAATGGCATACCATTGAAACGGACCATTTTGATGTCCATTACCATGAAGAAATTCGGGATATTGCAGTGCAAGGCGCATCACAGGCAGAGCAGGTTCGACCAATTTTGATGAAACAAATGGGATTGGATACACTCAGGAGGCTCGATATCGTTTTTACCACAGAAGACGAAGTATTAAATGGTTTTGCCATGCCAAGCAACCATACTATTATTTGGGTTGACCAAAATGATGCAGCCCTTTGGTCGGGAGATGAAAAATGGATGCGAACAGTTTTGGCACATGAACTTCAACATTTGGTTTATTTTAACACAGTAAAAACATGGCTACCTGAGCCCATGAATGCATTGGTTGCCGGCGTTCCGGGTTGGATCGTAGAAGGTTTAGCAGAATATTACACGGAAAAATGGCGTCCATTCAGGTTTGATATATCTCATAAATACCATGTAATACGTAATACAGTACATAAGATCAGAGATCCCCATAATGACGGATTTTCCAAAAGCCTTTATTTAGCTGATCGGTTCGGAGATTCCACTATTGTTAAAATATTAAATCATAGAAATAAATATGGATTGTTGGATTTTAAGGAATCATTTAAAAAACATACAGGCATTAAGCTTAAGCAATTCAATGAAGATTGGCGTCGGCATATGAATACATTTTTCTACGGTCAACGGGCCCAGAAAGAACGGGTAGAAGACGTGGGCAAGGTTCACAAATTGCCACTAAAAAAGGTAGCTGATTTTGATTATTTCCCGGATACGCTGCGCGTGGCTATGATTGGACAACGGACAAAAGGGCAGGGGGATCTTTCATTGGTCGTGGCCACACGAGATACAGCCAAAGAAAAAAAGGTATGGAAAGAGCGTGTTAAAAAAGCTGAAAAAAAAGGAGAAAAACCAAAAAAAGTAAAACCGAAATGGAAATTCAAAGAATATGATCATGGCGTTTTTGGCGAATTAATCCAAAACCTGGATGTGTCTCCAGATGGGAATTCTATAGTGTATCCAAAATATCGATTTGGAACAAATCAATCTCTTATGTTTGGCATTTGGCATTTGGATCTGGAAACGAAGAAAAAAACATTGCTCACCCCAAACATGCGTGCAAATCATCCCAAATTTGCTCCTGATGGATCAAAGATAGTTTTTGTGGCTCATGAGAATTCCACCACACAACTTTACACCATGAATACAGATGGCAGTGATATTAAAGCAATCACAAATAATGAAGGGGACACGCAGATCATCACACCGGTTTGGAGCCCCGATGGACAATCCATTGCATATGCCCAATCTGATCCTGATGGGCTAATGGATATCCATATTTTAGATCTTGAAACCAGCACAGTAGAGCAGATTACAGAAAGTCACGAAGGAGATTTTGCACCTATTTGGCATCCCCATGAAGAAAAAATTTCTTACACGGGACTGTATGATTTTACACCCAATTTATACACACACAATTTGGAAACAGGTGAAACCATACGAAACACAGATGTAGGCGATGTAGTGATGGCAAAACAATGGAATCCATTTTCTTTCAAAATTACAGCCATGACTTTGCCAACGGTTGACTCATCCAGAGTTGTGGATATTGATCCTGACCGTGTTGCGAATAAAACAGATTTAGTTATGAATTCTGCATTCTCATCTTGGCGAACTAAAGAACCGGACTATCTTCTTGAAAATATTGATCCCAATAAGGATTTCACAATCCATAATGATTCACCTTATAAATTTCATAAACATATTTCGCATTTGGGGACTGTTGTTTTACCGGATTTCGAAAGTTTTTTCGTGAATTCAGCTTTTACAGATGGCATGGGACGGCACACACTTGGAGGTTTGTATATTACAGATTATGATACAGTTCATGCGCAATTGATTCAATACGGTAACAATACCGGATTTCCGTTTAAAGGTTCTTGGGGTATTAATTATTTCAAGAATTTATTTTTTACATTTCAATTTTATAATCGCGATCAGGTTCCTCTCTTGGAGTTTTTCAATGGAATATCTATTTGGTGGAACTTCCCTTACAATTTCGGGAATTCTTGGACGGCAAACCATTCATTCGGTTTTTCATTAGACTTCATGGATAGACAAGCAACTACTGTTGCAGATTCTCTATTGGATGTTTTCCTTACGCCGGAAAACGGAAAAGAAGGGAAGATTTCATTACAATACAGATTTAAAGATCAACGGAACCACAGGCGCAATGCATTTGCTCCAAACCAAGGCTACGGACTTCATTTAAAACATGATTTTGTTTCCGAAAGTATTTACGGCGAACTCGACTATAATCGCACATCCGTGGATGCTTTCCATAATCAAAAAGTGGGACCTTTTTCGCTGTATAGCCGAATGCGGTATCAACAAATCTCCGGTGATTTTTTAAATCAGGATCAGTTAGGGATTTTTGATATTCCGAATTATTATATTTCCGGTGCTTTTGTTCCGGGAAGGGAATATATGAGTCCCCGTGGTTTTTCCGGTGTAAAATATGGTGACCAAGCTTATATGGGAACACTCGAGTTCCGATTACCGGCAGCGCCCATTCAAATAATAAACATGTTAAAAGTTCTCTCGATTGATAGTCCCACCTTTGCCTTGATTTCAGATTTTGGAAATGCATGGATGGAAGGCGAAGAGCAACAAGACCAAATTATGACAACGGGCGCTGAATTCAGATTTGCATTGTCTCTAGCGAAAATGCCCTTGTTCATTTTTAGTTTTGGTTCGGCCCAAACCACAGAAGCGTGGGCAGACGATTTTGAAAAATTAGCAAATGCTGAAGAAGGCGAAATTGTCAACATTGGACCTAAACCTTATTTCCAAATGACTCTTATTAGTCCATTCTAACAATGAAAAACACAATCATTTGGTTTGAAATCAATGTGGCCGATTTAAATCGAGCGAAGACATTCTACGACCACGTTTTGCAAACAGAGATTCGTGTAGAAGACATGAATGGTTTCACGCCTATGGGCATTATTCCGGACGAAGGTGTGAATGGTGCCTTGGTGGAATAAGAAGGTTATATTGCAACGGAGCATAGTGGTGTTATGCTCTATTTTGATGGAAGCTCCGGAATCGATCCTTTTTTAAAACGAGTTGAAGAAGCCGGAGGAGAGGTGGTTGTCCCTCGATCATTTATCAGTGAAACAATCGGTCACTGGGCAGCTTTTTTGGATATGGATGGGAATATGCTGGCGTTTTTCGAACCGCCTTCCGATTAAACCGTTCTTTTAATTGACCATTTTAGTCCACGACTAGTCGTGAGTTATAAATTATTAGAACCAAAAACGTCTTAAAGAGATAGAAAAAATTAGTCCCGTGGCATCAATTCTTGGTTTATCATCTGTCCACACAGCAGATTTTTGCTCAGTTTCATCATTACCGTCCTCATCTTTTTCACCCGTTTTTACACTATAAGTCCAAGATTGTTTACTGGTTGTAAGAACATAACTTATTGAAAAAACAAGGTCCCTGTGTTTTCCGACCTGAACTCCTAAATTCAATCCAACAGCCGGCATCACCAAACCACTGTTCACAACATGATTGTCATCATCTTCTGTAAAGACCAGAGTGAAAGGCAAATCAAGCGAAGTTGAAACGGTTGAACCGAATCCTGACAATACTGTGAAATCTAAAGTAGTGCCGATCCCCAAATAGATATCCATATCCTCTCTAGAATCTTGTATAATTCCGAAATGGCCATTCAAACTTCCTGAAAATGGTTTAAAAGGATTGATAATGAGTTTGCCAGTCAAGTCGTATCTGGGCACTTGACTGTAAGATAAACTTAAATGTGCGCTATGAGGGTTGGTCAACATTTCATAAGCTTTATGGCCTTCTTTCACTTTCCGCCATTTTCGAACGATCCTGGCTTTACTGGCATCCGGCCCCACCTCTGTAATGAGTGCTAATCCACGGGTTTTTCCCGGCAAGGTCACGGTTTTCCCTTTGTAGGTTTTTTGTTTATCCTTGGAAGAAATTTCGAAAAAATCACCTTGTTCCAACCCAAGATTTTCCCCGGAGAAAATAGATATGATATTGCCATCCACATCCATCACTTCGCTGGTGATCATATAAAGTTCTTTCAATTTATTTCCCGCTTGAAACGCAATAATTCCCAGTGCTTTTTCCAGAGATGCATCCCGGTTACCTCCGGTAAAATTTGCATCCAGTTTAAAGGATTTTTCAGAGATTCCCGTTTCCACATTCACTAGGCGAACATTGGCTGTAATGACTGTATGGATATTATTTTCTATTTCCAATCGTCTTTTTTCACGCTCACTTGTGGTATTATCAACTGCTGCCGTAACCGTTTTTTTCACCACCCATGAAAATAATGTTTCATCTTTGTCATCATCGTCATCCTCTTTTTCTTTTTTTTCTTTCGGCACACCTTTTTGGCCAAAATGAATAATATCCACAATAAGCGCTTCTTCCGCTGCAGCCATTTCTCCCAATTCCATCACTTGATCATCCGAAACCATTCCTGACATTTGGATCGCCTGTTCTTCCAATATTTCCTCAACGAGCGTTCGGTCTATCACCTGAAACCGGCCAACAGATGTTGCTGCTTCGGCGATGATGGATATCACTTGATCGGCTACATCTTCAAACTTATCTTGGGATGCCGGCAAAACCATAAGCCATTTCTTTTCCAATGTTAAATCATCATCTAATTCTTGAGATAATCCCATTGTAAATAAAACAGTGAATATGACTAAAATAATTTTCATTAAAAATTCCAATTTAAGGGGCGTTTCATGGCTAAAGTTAAGAATACTGATGCTGTGTTAAAGTTAAAGGATTCACCTCTGTGAAAATCCTGGGTGATTCCACAGAGGATGGATAAACCTTTTTTGATGGAATATTGTATTTCGCCCACCAACTGGAATCTGGATAAATCTGTGTCTGCTACTTTTTCACTTAATTGGTAAAAATAATCCAATTCTAATTTTGTTTCCAATTTGCCCATTGTTTGATCAGCAGTGAATCCTGTGCGGACATAATTTGTTTTTTGCGTTGTATTCAAATAATCGGAATTATCAAAAGCAATTCCAAATTCGCCCGTCATATTGCCTACCTCTGAACGGCGGATAAACCAACCAAGTCCCTGATTATAATGATAGCGCAAGTCCACATTAATAAAAGTATTTTTTTCATAAACAAGCGTATTATAAGTATAGTATCTGTTAAAGGATAAGAACCGGCGGCTGGTCTTTTGCCTCACACGTATTTCTTGATCTTCTTTAAAAAAATGACCAAAAAACCGAAGATCTCGGAACGTGGATTCCGTCGTACGTTTTAAACGTCCATAGGAAGCTAAACCAAGATATTCTGTTCCAACATTGACTGCGCCAAGGCGGTAATATTTTTTCCAGTCAGGTAGTTTTGCCTCCGGATCATGGGCAAATAGAATGGTGAAACATAGAATGGAGGTGAGGCATCGCATCATTGTTTGATCTTTTTACCGCTCTGCATCAGTAAAATCGCCGCCACTGTAAACACACCTGTTAAAATTATTGCCATGGCATAACTGATTGTAACCGGCGAATCACTCACGCCCAGAATCGTGTGGCGGATACCATTGATCATGTAATAAATGGGATTGGCAAAGCTTAAACTCTGAGCCCAACCAGGCAGCATTTGAATTGAATAAAAAATGCCTCCCAAAAAACTCAACGGAGTTAAGAAAAAATTCTGCATCATGGCCAATTGATCCCAATTCTCTGCTAATTGTCCTAATAGCAATCCCATACTGGCAAAGGCCCAAGACACCAGAAAAATAAAACCGATAGTCCCCGGCAAATCGCTTACAGGCATATCAATTAATAGCACACCAAGGAGCAGAACCAAAATACCATTTACCATGCCGCGAACAGTACCGCCAATAATATAAGCCAATGAAATCTCTAATCCGGAAAGGGGGGCAACCAACAAATCGGGAAGTTGTTGGAGCAATTTCATCTGTAGCATGGAGGAGGAAGTATTCGCTGTGGCATTAGTCAGCGTATTCATCATAATAAGTCCCGGGAGAATAAACAGGGTATAAGGCACACCTTGGATTTCAGAAATCCGTTGTTCTAAGGTAAATCCGAAAATAGCGATGTAAAGCGCTGAAGTAATGAGCCCCGGTAAAACAGTTTGGCGATAGACGGAAAAAAATCGGCCCACCTCGCGCCTAATCAGTGTGTTAAGTCCAATCCAGTTCATTCGTTGATTCCCTTCCCGGTAAGATTTAAGAATACATCTTCAAGAGACGATACATTGGATTCTATGCTGTGGATATGGACACCCGCTTGAGATAATTTTTGAATAATTTCCGGCATAGCTGAATCTGGGTCTTTTACAGAAAAGTGCAGCCTATTTTCTTCACGGGTGAAGGTGAATCCGGAAAGATGGGCTTCCAAACCATTCTCCACATTTCCCAAATGGACCGTGATTCCGGCCGTTCCTAATTCTCGCGTCAACTCTTTCGGTGAACCTTCTTTCAGGATTCTTCCCTCATCAATGATTGCTACATTTTCGCACAACAGTTCAGCCTCTTCAATGTAGTGAGTGGTAAGCAAAATAGTTTTGCCTTGGCTATGAAGATCCCTTAGATACTGCCAAAGATCACGCCTTAATTCCACATCTACACCGGCAGTAGGCTCATCTAAAATAATAATGTCCGGATCATGAACTAGCGCTTTTGCCAACTGGAAACGCCGTTTCATTCCACCGGACAATTGTCTTAGGCGGGATTCTCTTTTTTTGGCTAATCCTAACCGTTCAAATAAATCATCAATCCTAGGCTTTGCTTTTGTTGCAGATAAACCGTAATAACCGGCCTGGAAATAGAGCAATTTTTCAATAGGGAAAAACCAATCTACCGAAAGTTCCTGTGCAGCGATTCCAATTTTTGAACGTGTGAACCGGAAATCTCGCACTGTATCTTTCCCGAAGACCTCTGTTCTGCCATCATCCCGAAAAACCAATCCGGTAACGATATTAATGGTGGTTGTTTTGCCGGCACCATTGGGGCCCAGGAGTCCGAAAAATTCACCCTCACGAATAGTCATATCCACACCTTGTAACGCACGGACGTCACCATAGGATTTTGTCAATCCTGAAATCTGGATAGCAGGTGTCGACATTTATACTATTCGAAACCGATGTTTAAATCAAA
>CAXFCD010000092.1:0-1588 GCA_964001155.1 uncultured bacterium
ATCCTGTACTCCTCAAAATTCTGTAAGAAAATATAAATTTTAAATCTTTTATCAAAATGAAAAGAAGTGAAGATCTTCAGGATTACCTTAAGATCTATAAAAACGGATTGCTTGATGACACGCTCCCTTTTTGGATCAACAACTGTATTGATCAAAAGTACGGGGGTTTTACCTTTTGTTTGGGTCGGGATGGGACAGTCATTGATTCAGATAAGGGAATATGGACTCATGGGAGGTTCGTTTGGCTTTTGGCGACACTCTATCATCAAGTTGAACCCAAACCAGAATGGTTGGAACTGGCACAACATGGAATTGAATTTCTCGAAAAATATGGTTTCGATCAAGATGGAAGGATGTTCTTCCTGGTGTCCCAGTCTGGGGAGCCCATCAGGAAGCGAAGATATATATTTTCTGAAGCATTTGCTGTTGCCGCATTTTCGGCTTATGCAAAAGCATCAGGTGAAGCACATTATCAGGATAAAGCTGAGGCTCTTTTTAAATTCATTCAAAAATTACTCAATGAACCAGGATTGCTTCCACCAAAACTGATTGAAGAAACTCGCAAAGTCAAAGGTTTGGCTGTGCCAATGATCATGATTGTCACAGCCCAGATTGTCAGGGAAAACTCAAAAAATCAGGAATTTTGTAACGAAATCATCGATGCGTCCATCGATTCGATTGAAAAGGATTTTCTTAAACCGGAGTTTAAAGCCGTCCTAGAAACAGTGGGACACCAGGGAGAATTTTTTGATCATTTTGATGGAAGAATGCTTTGTCCCGGACATGCAATCGAAGCAGCCTGGTTTATTCTTAATGAATCGATTTTTCGAAACCATGATCCAAGACTCAAACAATTAGGATTAACAATCCTGGATTGGATGCTAGATTGGGGCTGGGACCAGGAATATGGAGGTATCCTTTATTACAGGGATGTTAAAAATTTACCAATTCAGGAGTATTGGCAGGATATGAAATTCTGGTGGCCTCACAATGAAGCAATCATTGCGACACTGCTAGCCTATCAGATAACAGGCGATGAGAAATATGCCAGATGGCATCAAATGATCCATCAATGGGCGTATCAATATTTTCCTGATCGGGAGTATGGAGAATGGTATGGGTATCTCCATAGAGATGGACGAATTTCTGTTCCGCTTAAAGGAAACTTTTGGAAGGGACCATTTCACCTTCCAAGAATGCAGCTTAATGCTTGGAAAATAATTGAAGGAATGGAATGAGTGTTAATTTGCTTCCGGTATCATAAGAAACCTTGCAGAAACAGGACTTTCTACATCAGTTATTTCAAGGAATTTGGAAAGGGAACCACGGCTCAAATCCCTCTGAAAAATAACCACGTTATTTGAATGCTGATTTGCTACCAAAACCAATTCTCCATGGTCACTGATATCAAGAGACCATGGAAATTTTCCTTCTGAAGAAACATGTTCCTGGTATGTCAGGTTTCCGTCTTTCTCAGAGACTCTGAAAACACAGATGCTCTCGTGCCCTCTATTGGTTGCATACAAATATTTTCCTGAAGGATCAACGAGGATGTCCGCCGCAAAGGACTCGCCATCATATGATTCTG
>CAXFCD010000093.1:0-2797 GCA_964001155.1 uncultured bacterium
CAACTATTTAAAGAGTTTATGCGGAATAGAAAATGTGAAGCTGAATTTCATTTAAAGAAATATGACCTTGCTTTGTTGACGGCCGGGAAAATGATTTCGCCGGATCAGGACTACAGACCATTCCTATTTTATCGACCTTTCGGCTATTATTGGCAGGGCCGCATTTATGAAGAACAGGGCAAAACGGCCGATGCCATTAACTCTTATGAAAAGTTGATGGAATTATGGAAAGATGGGGATGAGCGCATCCCGGAACGAAAAGATACGGTCCAACGTCTAAAAAATCTAAGAAAGACCATTTGAGACTTTATTTATCATTCATATTTATACGGTAATGAATGATATTTTTAAAGAGTTAATTAAATGTTTAATTCATAAGGAGATAAGAATTATGAATAGAATCGTTATTCTCACTTTATTTTTAATAAATATTATTTTTGCAATTAATCCCCCACAATATGGAAAATTTCCCGATGGATTTTGGGAAAAAATGAAAGAACAAGGCATTGGCCAGGAATATGGTGATCCCGGTTGGGTAAAAAAGATTTCAGACCAAATCAATAATCCATCTCGTGATGCACAACTGGAATTCAATATTCCTGTTTTATTGGGAAAATATGCTGATGTTTCTTCCACATATTTCAATGCATCTGATTTTGATCAATTATTATTCGGTAATAATCCCACCGGCTCCATGAAAGACTATTATGATGAAATCTCCTATGGCAATTTTGTGGTGGATGGCACCAGTGGTGGTTGGTATCAATCTTCCTATACCATGAGCCAGGCTGTGGCTAATACAAAACAATATGTTGCTGAATTAGCCGCACTGGCCGACCCAGATTTTGATTATGCACAATATGATAATGATGGTCCGGATAATGTGCCAAATTCCGGAGACGATGATGGATATGTGGATGGTATCATGGTTGTTTATTCAGGTTGTGGTGCAGAATGGGGATCAGGGAATGATAACCTGTGGCCCCATATGAGTTCTTTGGGTTCTTCCTATGAATATGTAACTAACGATGCCGGTGCAAACGGTACAAATATTATTGTTAGCACGTATGCGGTTAATCCAGAACTGGCAGGTGGCGGAGATTGCTATACAGACATCATACGACCTATGGGCGTTTATGCCCACGAATTTGGCCATGTTTTGGGTCTCCCTGATTTGTATGATAGAGATTCGTATAATGGTAGCTCAGAAGGTGTCGGCGAATGGTGTCTTATGGCCAGTGGCAGTTGGCAGGGATGGGCAGGAGACAGGCCCGCACATATGTCAGCATGGTGTAAAGTTGAAATGGGATGGATAAATCCAACTGTTGTTACAAACAATGAAACCAATATGGAAATCTCCCAAGTGAATACAGAACCATTCGCATTAAAGATATGGGAAGACGATTATTATTTCTCTCGGTATTTTTTGGTGGAAAACCGACAAGCAGTAGGGTTTGATGATGATTTACATGGGCCCGGACTTTTGGTATATCATGTAAATGAATCCCGACGGTATGGTTCTGGTAATTTCAGCGGTGGGTCCTGCAATGATAATGAAGATGATAAATTATTAGATGTAGAAGAAGCCGATGGAGAAGATAATTTGGATCATCAAGAAAATCGCGGGGACGATGGAGATCCATTTCCCGGCTCTTCTAATAATTCGATATTTGATGATAATTCTTATCCTGCAGCCACGCGGACTGATGGAACAGAAACAGGCATTTCTGTGACCAATATCAGTGATCCCGGTTCTGTTATGACAGCAGATATTACCATGCGACCACAATATGGCTACGGTATTGCTTATGATGAGATGGGCATTTCTTCTTATGGATTCGGGAATTCAACTTCTTCTGATAAATGGGCAGGTGTTTTATTTACGGCAGACGAGGGTGGATTTCTCACAGAAGTGGACTTTGGCGTTCGTTATTCTGGGTCTTACTGGACTGCGTATGTGTATGATTCTTTTGATGGGGAGTCTCCTGGGACATTGATGGACAGTACCACAGGATATTCGGAGGATAATGACTGGGTGACCATTTCGGTTGATTCTGTTGAGATTGTGGAAGGACAGGACTTTTTTGTTGCTGTGAAATATCATGATGAAACCTATTCAGTTTGTTTTGATAATTCTGGAGAACCATCGTATAGATCTTATTATTCCACTGATGGTGTGAATTATGAAGATTATATTTCCGATTATGGCGATGCAAATATACGGGCGAAAATTTCCACCGATGCGTTTGTTGGTGTTGAACCTGTGGCAACCATTCCGGAGCAAATCACATTATTTCCAAATTATCCTAATCCTTTTAATCCAAGTACGACATTCTCATTTATTTTACCTGAAGTATCCAATGTGACACTTGAAGTCTTTGATATAAATGGAAAAAATATTGAAACATTGGTGAACGATAGAGTTCATTCCGGTGTGCACACAGTTCAGTGGAATGGTTCGAAAGTTGCTTCTGGTGTTTATTTTGCCAGATTCAGATCGAAGGGATTTGTACAAACGCAAAAGATCATGTTGCTAAAATAAATGCCAGACCAACAACGAAAACTCGCAGCCATCGTATTTACCGATATTGTTGGCTTTACGAAACTGACGGCAGATGATCAACAAAAAGCTATTGATCTTCTTGATATCCAGAGAAAAGAATTTAAACCACTTGTTGATTCACATGGCGGAAAATGGGTTAAAGAAATGGGTGATGGACTCATTCTCACTTTTGATACCATCACCAATGCTGTCCAGTGTTGTTTAAAATTCCAAGAGAAAGCTAAATCAATAGAA
>CAXFCD010000094.1:0-4985 GCA_964001155.1 uncultured bacterium
CATATGATCTAGCAATTTTAAATATTTCACGGCCACCAATTCCAGAATAACCAATGATCGCACAACCACTGGCTGCTGCTTCTGCCAATGGAAGTCCAAAACCCTCAGGATGGCCAAAAGCTAAAAAACACAGACTTTCCTTTAGCTCTTTAGAAACTTGCTGCAATGTCATATTTTCCAATTTTTTCTGAAGGGAGGTTTTATCTTTCGGGGTTAGGATGATGCCGGATTTAGATTCGGCAATTTGTTTAAATACACCGAGTTTTTTGGATATCAGGGCCGATGTTTCGCCCCAGTTAAATTCAGTGTTTGTTTCCAAAATGGGGCTGTTTTCTTTGGGAACCAACATCATCCCTTTGGATGCATTCAGGGTGCCTACAGAGCGCCATAAAATTTCTTCTCCCAATTCATCCATATCCAACACAGAACTGATGGCAACACTGATATCAAACAGTGTTTCCAACTCCAACAATTTGAGATTGAGTTGGTTTCGTTTTTCTTCTACATTTTGGACCAATTCATAATTGTACAGTGCTTTGGTCAGGTGATTGGCAATGATCTCTAGGATTTTGATTTCCGCATCAGTGTATGCTTCCCCCATGAATTTTTTTCCAACAGATAACAAGCCCAGCAAATGATCTTTGTGAAAAAGGGGAATTAAAACTTTCAGATCGGAATCTTTGGTGTGTTTTCTTAGCTGTCCTGTGAGCCACTTTGGGATTGTATCCAAAATGATGTGGCTGTGGCGATAAGATTCCGATTTTTTAACAATTTGTTTTGGGGCAGAAAAGCAGGTTTTGTTTTTCAATCCCTGAGATGCCAATGTGGACAGACTATTGTCGATTTGGTCATATAAAAAAATAGCGCCTTTCGACGCCATGATGGTTCCCAGGGTAAGCCTGAGAATCCCCTTCCCCACTGATTCGGACTGATCCGCGTCAATGAGGACTTCTCCTAGTTCATCCAGGGATGTTAAATAATAATCAAGCTGGTCTGCTGCGCTGATTTCAACCACGACACACCGGGCATTTATGCCATGCCTTCCAGCCCTTCGGACTCCGAACCATACACGGTTGAATATTTGGTGAGGCCCATAATATTAAATGTTTTTTCTACTATTGGCGCTAAGTTGAAGTACCCCAGTTTGCCATCCACATCCTGGAGTTTTTCTATGATCTCAATCAAAATGGAAACACCAATACTGTTTACGACTTTGGAGTTTTCCAAATTCAGGAGAAAGAGTTTTTTGCCGTTGTCCATTTGTTCATGGCAAACTTCGGAAATTTTCTCGCCCCCGACATTATTCAAATAACCACTGGTTTCAATAATGACCACATCACCATCTTCGCGGGTGTTAATACTAAATTCTGACATTCTATTCCTTTATTGGTTTATTTCTTTTTGGTCATGGTGACAGTGGTTCCTTCTTCCGTGGACTCAAATTCCACTGTATCCATAAGTTCTTGGATCAGTTTTAAACCCCAGCCTCTTTTGTGGTCCGATCCAAATTTTTCTTCGATTTTTGGAATTTCAACTTTTGTTTTATCAAACCCCTTGCCTGTATCGGTTACTTTTATCACCAGCTTGTCGCCTTGTATGACAAAATGAATTTCAACATGACCGTTATCGCTTTCACTGTGCTCAAAGGCGTTGATGGTTGCCTCAATCAGGGCCATGCTTATTTCAGCGGATTTCTCCTCATTCAGGTTCATATGTTTTGCTACCACCTCTGCTGTTTTGGTAGCAGCCAGTTCCATATCCGGCAAGATAGGTAAAGTTAGTTCTACTTTGGGTGATTCTTTTGGGCTCATATCCTCCCCCGTTTTACGCCAATGACGGGAATCTCTTCGTTAAAATTAGACAGTAGATTTGTTTTTGTAAAGAAGTATTCGGGGTTGAGTTAGGAACGATGATTAATGTATTTATATAATTCATCAATATAAAAAACCGTTGTCATTCCGATATATATATATCACCCGTCTTTATTTCTTTATTAAATGAACTAGGTAAAAGAGGAAGCTTCATTCGGTAAAACCAATTCATTTTTTTAATTAATCATTTAGATTCATCGGGCGGACTGCTTTCTTTCCATATACGTCGCCGAGGAAAAGAGAATCATTAATTCAAATCTTGTTACCATCATTCACCTTCCATCACATATCTACTTCTTCTTCACCACCACGATGGTAATATCATCAGGGTTGGGTTCGCCATCAGCAAATGAGTCACCCAAAGATTCCAGTTCCTTAATGATTTCCTCCGGCGTTTTATGGGCGTTTGCTTTTACACATTCTTCTACAGCGGGATAATCCAATTGTGCTGCATCCGTATTCACCCGCTCCGGCAATCCATCAGATAACATCACCAACACATCTCCTTCTTTCATCTGTTCTTTGGCTAAATCATAGGTTTCCTTTTTCATAGCGCCTAAAGGCAGTCCCGTGGCAGATAATTCGTTCAACGATTTATCTGATTGCCTATATAAATAGGTTGGCGGCATGGCCGCTGAAGAAAATTCCAATTCATCTCCGTTCAACTTTGCCACTGTTAAGGCCATTTGGTTCCGGCCTGTGTTCATTTTGGTAATGGTTTCATTCAGCTTTTTTAACAATGTGTTTGGCGCTTCACTGGAAATAGTTTCCAATCCTGTTTTTGTCATAGAGACTACCATCCCTGCTGCCATGCCGTGGCCCGTGGCGTCACCGCAAATAATATAAATAGAGCCGTCATCTTGCTGGAAAAAATCGTAATAATCCCCACCCACGGTTTCTGCTACTTTCATGGATGCGGCGGATGTGTAGGAATCAGTCTCCGGAGTTTGGGACGGCAACATGGAGAGTTGTAATTGCATGGCTGCTTCCAGTTCTTCCTGTTTGCGCTTATTTTCTTTTTCCAAGCTTCTATTGCGAACACGAATGTTGTGGACCAGCGCCCAACCTAAAGCAACGATCAGAAACGCCACAGAAGCAAATGCGTTGCGAATGGTTTTTTGTTTCGAAATTTCCAAATCCTGGATCTGTGCTTTTTGCTCCAAAACAGACCGTTCCGCTTCTCCCCGGGAAACTTCTTTTTGCATTTCCAGGTTGGCCAATTTGTTCTGGGCTTCCTGTCCTGTGAGGGTGTCTTTGTAGGCTATGTGCGCTTTATGGTGTTCAAGTGCCTTTTTGTAATTCTTATCTTTTTCATAAAGATCAAACAAAGAACGGTGAGCATATGTCATATAGCTTTTAAACTTATGTTTTTTTGCAAGGGCCAATCCTTCTTGCAGGTATGGCAGGGATTTTTGAGTGCGGCCTTGTTTTAAATAAATTGACCCAATGTCTAATGTGTTTTTTGTTGTGAAATTAATTTTTTGATTTAATGACAGCTTTTTGTCTTCTAAAATAATTTTTTCAGTTTTTTTATACATAGCCAGGGCGCTGTCCAACTGATTCATCTCAAAATAAATGTCCCCAATCAAGGAATAGTCTGACAAGATAAAGTCGTGGTTATTTAGTTCAATATCCAAGCCCAACACTTTTTTAGAATATATGACTGCACTATCCAAAATGCCCAATTTCCGGTATGCCCCGCTGGTGTGGTAAAGGCCGTTTGAAAAGTTGGTGCTATCTCCGTATACTAATGATTCATCTATTAATTTTAGGCTTATAGATAAACTCTTTCTAGGCCTTTCTAGGTCTCTATATAATACTCCCGCACCATTCATAGCGGACCTATAAATAGAGCTTTCCTTGTTTGACGACAATGTTTCCATGGCCCTAAGTCTATAATCTAATGATGTTCCAAAATCTCCCATACTATAATAAATACCGGCAATTTGATTCAGCGTCCCCGCTTCCCGGGGTTTATCACTTAACTCATTAAAAACACGTTCTGCTTTTTTGGCTTTTTCCAAAGCAGTTAAATAGTTTTTTTCTCGGTTGTCCACGCCTGCTTTCCGTTGCAATACTTTGGCAATACCTTTTTGGTACCCAATAGCGTCGCTGACTAAATCCGCTTTTTCTACATAATTCTTGATGCTGTCTGTGTCTGTGTGTAAAAAAGCCATGCTGACCCAAGAATCCACGCGGCCCTCAGCGTATTTTAGGGAGTCTGCCAAGACAATGGCTTCTCGTGCTAGTTTTTTATTTTCATTGCGGAATTCCGGCACGTTTCTATAACCTAAAAGATTGTTAATTACATCCACCCTTTCTTTGCCGGTTGCTGTTTTTAATTCGTGTTTGTATTTACGGATTTCTGGATTCTGGGCAAAACCAATGGCTATGGCTATGAATATGGAGAGTGTTTTTTTCATTCTTGCTGCGAGAAAAGTACGGCGGTTCTTTTATGTGTTCAAGGGCTATGTATATACGTGTTCACGTGTTAAAGCGCTGGGTTGGTAAAACCAATTCATTCTTTCAGTTAATCATTTAGATTCTTCGCATCTCTAAGGTGGTGCTCTGAATGGCGGAGATTGTTTGCGAAAATAAAAGAACATCTAAACACACACCACCCCAAGCAAATGTCTTTATTTAAAAATGTGATCTGTCCCACCCACAACTGTCCTTAAAACTTTATTATGCAAAATTTCTTCCGGTGTAGCGGTGAGAAGATTAACGGAATGTACTACAAAATCTGCATTTTTTCCCGCAGTGATAGATCCGGTGGTTTTATCCCAAAATCCCGCATAAGCATTATTCATGGTATAACATTTCAAAATGTCTTCAATGCTGATTTTTTCATCTGGATACCAACCGTCGGGGTTTTTTCCATCCCGCGTATGTCGAGTGATAGCTGCATAAATTCCTGTCATGGGATTCAGGGGCGCTACGGTCCAATCGGAACCGAAAGTTAAATTGGCGCCGGACTCGATCAATGTTTTAAATACATAAGTTCTAGATAAACGGTCATGATCAATGCGTTTGTGAGCCCAAGCGCCATCATCATAAACATGGTAGGGCTGCATGGACGGAATAATGTTTTCCGCGCCGAATCGCGGCACTGCA
>CAXFCD010000095.1:0-4963 GCA_964001155.1 uncultured bacterium
ATAAAGGTTTCGTATAGCGCTATTTTTTAAAATTGAATTAAATATGAAAGAATGATTAAACTCCAGCGCCTAAAACAAAGGACAATACAATGTTTAAAAAGCTAACTGTAACACTTTTCTTTATCTCGAGTGTATTCGCACTGCCTTTACAAGTCGGTGATACATGTCCCAATGTTGTTGAACCTATCTGTGCAAACGGTGATGGTGATTTTGATTTATATGAAATGTGTAATGGTAATGTAAACGGCGGGACTTTTAAAGTTACTTGGATTGCCCTATTTGCCTCTTGGTGAGGTCCCTGTCAATCGGAGGCTCCGATAACAGAACAAATTTGGCAAGATTACCAGAATGCAGGAGCGCCTGTTCAAGTCATCGCTCACGGGTTTGATTACGGCACCTATTCCTGCACAGGATGGGCGTCATCATTTGGAATAACCTATCCAATCTTGGATGGTGATGCTGACGCGACATTTTGGAACCTATTTGGTGAAGGATACATCCCGCATAACGTCGTTTTAGATCACAACATGGAGGTGGTCTATACATCATCAGGTTTTAATCAATCGGCCATTCTTGCTGCTATAGATGCAGCTGTAGAAAATGTGCCCATGGACATGGATGGTGATGAAATTGATGACCCCTTTGACAATTGCCCTGAAGTTTATAATCCAGGCCAGGAAGATGTGGATGATGATGGATTAGGCGATGCTTGCGACAATTGCGATAATGCCAACGTTTGGGTTTTGGGCAATACAGACGGCAGCGTAGATGTGAATGGCAATATCATTTTCAATGTGATGGACATTTTGAGTTTGGTAGATATTATAACTGAAAATGATATAGAAAGTTGCGGATACCAAACAGCCAATGTAAATGGCGATAACTATGTCAATGTGATTGATGTGATTGCATTGGTGCAAATGATACTGAAAGGCCAAACCCCACAAGGCGTTATGCCACCATCAGATGGAACATTTGAAATATACCATTCAGATACCGGTAATAGAGCCGTCATTGAAAGTGCAGATGAAATTAGCGGATTTCAGTTTGAAACAGACCCTTCTGAAATCGGTAACAGCGATTTGCATGACATTGAATTGCCTGAAGGATGGTCTTTAAAAACATCTTTGAACGAAACCAGGCTTAAAGTTGTTGCATATGATGCCACAGGTCAAAATCCCCAGACTAAAATTGAATTTACTGTACCAAATGTTTCTGCCGATGCCTTTAACAATACGGTTGTTGCCAGTTCCAGCGCAGGCGAAATTCGCGTTCGGTTTTCTGAAACGAAAGAATCCAACGGTGAATTGATGCCACAAACAGCACAAATTCAGCGCCTTTATCCCAATCCATTTAACCCTGAATTGTCCATCTCTTTTGCATTGCCGATGGAAGCACTTACAAAAGTTGCTGTTTATAATACGATTGGAGAAGAAATAGATGTGGTGCAGACAAGTAGAATGATGAATGCAGGGTTTCATACACTTTATTGGGATGCAGCAGATCAACCCTCCGGCATGTATTTTATTAAAATTAATGCAGGAGATCATGTGGATACCCAAAAAGCATTGTTGGTTAAATAATTCATTAGTAGTTAAACTGTATAACATCTTATAAATTTGGCGGCGAGTAATCGCCGCCTTTTTTATATCCCACTGAAGGAATTAAGGACAAACCAGTTGATACAAATTCAAGATTATTTCAGGAAATACATAGTTGCGGGATTCCTGTTTAGTTTATTGTGGAGTCAATCAGACTTTTCCTTTATAAATATTTCTGTTGAAGATGGACTTTCTGAAAGTACAGTAAAGGTCATTTTCGAAGATCATCATGGTTTCATTTATATCGGAACCGAGAATGGACTGGATTTTTATGATGGGTATGAATTTAAGAATTATCAGATGAATGCCTTTGATGAATCATCCCTCCTCGGTAATAAAATTTCCACCATTTATGAAGATTCCAACCATTTAATCTGGGTCGGGTCGGAATTGGGAATTAGTCAATTTGACCCCACAACACGAAATTTTTACCGTCCTGTTAATTTAGATAAGACTGAAGGTTTAACTCTCATTAATCCGGAAACCATTGCTGAAGATGCTAATGGAAATATTTGGGTCAAACTTTTTGATAATGATCAAATTTTTAGAATTGACCAAGCAAATGACACAACCATTTGCATGAATTGTACTCCTGATGATATTTTATTTAATCAATCCATACATTCCTTATTTGAAGACAGGACTAAGACAATTTGGTTTGGTACAATTACAGGACTTTATCAATTTAATCTGGCTGAGAATAAAATTCTGCGCTTCGATTCCGGATCAGATAATTCGGACATATTTCAATCTTCCATTACAGCCATAGAACAAGGGCAAGGTGATGTGGTTTGGGTCGGGAGTCAACAGGGTCTGGGAAAAATTTCTTCTGATGGTGTATCAACTTATACCCGGCAAGAGGGACAAAATTCAATCGTGTCCAATGTGGTGAATGACTTGGACTGGGATTCTGGAAAGAAAGAATTATGGATCGCAACCCAAAATGGTTTATCCCGCTATGTCCCTGATAAAAATACATTTTATAATATCCAGGAAACACCTTACGCTAACAGTATTATTGAAAATGATGTGAATGAAATTCTTATTGCGGAAAAATCGGGAAATTTGTGGTTTACCACAGAAAATCATTCCGGAATCAATTGTTTAACTGTCACAAAAAATCCCTATTATGATGAAATGGACACATCTTTTACCCATCTTGAGTATGACCCGATTGATCCGTTCTCCATTGCCGACAACAATATTTCAACCTTCATAGAGGATAAGGCGGGACATGTTTGGATTGGGACACAGCAAAATGGCTTAAGTTTTTATTCATTTGTGATACCAAAATTCACATCCATCCAGTACGACCAGGAAAATGAATGGGGCCTGAAAAGTGATAAGATTTTTTCAATTTCGAGCCTATCGGATGGGTACCTTTGGGCCGGGACGAGCTACGGGCTTGAATTATTGTCTCCCGGCGGAATTCGTGATTATGATTTTGATAAATTTTCCTTAGGCATTCATCAAATTATGGACTTGGAAATTGTGAATGATGAATTCCTTTGGGTCGGTACCACCGAGGGTGTCCTGAAGATTGACCTGAATACAGATGAATTTATTCGTTATGGCACGGATAACACCATTGCTAAGAATCATCAACTTCCCGATGATGTAATTTATGATATTTATGTAGGGCAAAATGAAAAAATTTGGTTAGGGACCCGTGCCGGATTATCCATCATCGATTTTTCAAATGATTCCACAATTAATTTTTCCTCTGAGTTGATTCCCAGAGTCATCAGTGAAGATGCAGAAGGCAACCTGTGGATCGGAACCGAAATGGATGGCCTATATTTGCTCCCGGTTCAAATGATTTCTAATGTATTGAATGGGGATGAGTTTGAAATTGAAGGCCATATTTTTGATGAAGCTTTTCCAGAGGGCATGTCCTCGGCACGCATTACCAGTATCACCCAAGATCAGGCAGGTATTATTTGGGTGGGTACCGCCAATGGCGGCTTAAATAAATACAACAAAGAGGAAGATGTATTTTCTCACTATTTTGTCAAAGACGGGCTACCCAGTAACTATATCACAGCGATAGCTGTAGATGATGATAACAATCTTTGGATCAGCACCAAAAACGGAATTTCGTTTTTTAATCAATCGAATCAGTCATTCACGAATTACGATTTAAGTGATGGGATCGGGAATATTGATTTTTTCAGAAACAGTTATTCTATTAGTGAAGATGGTAATTTCTTTTTTGGTGGCCCAAAAGGAATCACCATTGTGAACCCTAGCAAAATTCAATACAATCGATATCAACCACCTTGTGTCATTACCCGAATTAAAACAACCTCATATGATGATGTTGTGACAGAACGATTTGGCGGATTTTCCGGCAATAATCTTTCAAAGACTAAGGGGAATAAGATTGAAATTGACCATAAAATTAAATCGTTCACCATTGATTTTGTGGCATTGAATTATCATAAAACAGAAAAAAACCAATATCGTTATAAACTGGAAAATCTGGATAAAGATTGGGTTGAAACAGATGGTCTCCGGTTCGCGTCGTATAATAATCTGGGCCGCGGATCCTACCAGTTTAAGGTCCAAGGGTCCAATGATGATGGCGTTTGGAGTGAGTCCGAAATATTGGCAGTTCATTTTATTCCCCATCCGCTTTTGAGCTATTGGGCTTTTGGAATATATTTTGTTTTGGCCTCCATTGGCGTCTATGTGTTTATTCAATACAGGATGGAAAAACATAAAGGCGAAATGGAAGAAGAAAGACGTATCCAGGAAATGGATCAAGCAAGAGAATTCCAGGAATCCCTTATCCCGCAAACACCACCGGAACATCCCGATTATGAATTTGCTTTTCATATGAAGACTTCAACAGAAGTGGGCGGGGACTATTATGATTTTTTTCCACAAGATGATGGGTCTATTTATATTGTAGTTGGAGATGCCACAGGGCACGGAATGACAGCAGGAATGATGGTGTCCATCACGAAAGCAGGCTTAGTGAGTACAAACATTGATACACCTGTCAGAATCACAGAAAAATTGAACAAAACAATTAAGTCAATTGATTTGGGTACTACACGAATGTCTTTAAATATGACCAAAATCGAAAATGGGACATTTGAGTTTACCTCAGCTGGCATGCCGCCGGGATATATTTACCGGGATGAGGATAAATCAGTGGAAGAAATACTCGTTCCGGGGCTTCCATTGGGATCTATGAAAGAAGCAAAATTTGACAAACAAAAATTTAATATGAAATCCGGAGATGCATTTGTTTTGATCTCGGACGGTTTACCCGAATGTGCAAACCCAAATGGAGATATGCTGGACTATGAAGCAGTAAAAAACTGTGTTCACGAAAAAGGAAACGGGACAGCACA
>CAXFCD010000096.1:0-19983 GCA_964001155.1 uncultured bacterium
GAAATTGAAACCGCTTTATTTACATGGAAGGCGCTTCGCCACGCTAAATCAAACGGCATTCTTATCGCAAAAGATAACACTACAGTTGGGCTCGGCGCAGGGCAAGTGAGCCGCGTGGATGCGGTACACATGGCATTGAGAAAAGGCGGCGACAATGTGAAAGGCGGTGTGCTGGCGTCCGATGCGTTTTTCCCATTTCGAGATAGCATTGACACCATCAAAGATTCGGGAATTAAAGTGGTGGTCCAGCCTGGCGGATCCATTCGGGATCAGGAAGTAATCGACGCCTGCGACGAGTTTGGCATCGCCATGATCTTCACCGGTACACGCTGTTTTAAACATTAAATTATTTAAGTGCGGAGTGTTCGGGTGTTAATGTGTTCACGTTGAAACTTGCCCGAACACATAAACACGCCGTACTTGAACACTTGGATACACCACTCGTCAGATTATATAAAAAATATTTCGTATCCTTGTCAGAAAAGGATTGTAATATTTTAGAATGTTTATGAACAAATAAAAAGGCGTTAAAATGAATTCTGAAGTAAAAAATGGATTTTTGGTCGTTGCAGATATTTCCGGATATACGCGCTTCTTGGCCGAGACTGAACTTGAGCATGCAAATGGTATTGTTAAAGATTTATTTGATTCTATGATTCCTGAATTCAAAAAATCTGTAACGATTTCAAAATTTATGGGAGATGCTATTTTTGCCCATGTTGAAAATATTGCTTATGAAAATTCCCAATTCATGGTTGATTTTTCTAAAAGAGTTTATAATTCTTTCTCAGGAAAGAAAGACCTGATCAGGATCAATACTGATTGCACTTGCAATGCTTGTAAACACATGGATGAGTTGGATTTAAAAATCTTCGTTCACCATGGTGAATACATGAGCCAAAACATTAATGATAATGAAGAATTAGCAGGTTCGGATGTAAATACTATTTTTCGATTGATGAAAAATACTGTGGTGGAAGATACAGGCATTGAAGCATATTTGCTACTTACTGAGTCAGCATTAAAAGCAATGAATTTAGATTATGATTCTTCAAGTAAAATGTTTGGTAGCGAAGAGTATGAACATGTTGGAAAAGTAAACTATTTAATTGATGATTTATTTGAACATTGGCAGCAGAGTAAAAATACAAAAAAACATTTTATTGAAAAAAACGACCCATTACTGATTGATGAATTATCTGAAGAGTTCTGTGTGTCTGCTGATATCGCCTTTTTGATGTACACCAAACCGGAGTGGCGAAAGATTAATCTGCATGCCGATAAAATTGACATGTTTAACAAAAGCTCCACACAGGGAGTTGGAACAAAACTGCACTGTCACCACGGTGATGAAGTGACTAAAATGGAAATTACAGATTGGAACCCCGGAGAATATATTTCTTTAAGGTTTTCACTACCATTTGGTTTAAGTCTTCGAGGCACCTATGAATTCATTGATACAGAAAATGGATGCATTATGAAACTAAGGTTTGGAAAAGTTGAAAGTAGCAATATCCTATCAAAAATAATGGCGGGGTATGTAACAAAAAACCTTAAAAAAGAGTTTCCACCAGCATTTCAGGGATTATTGCAGGGAATGCAAGAATTTGCAAAAACAATTTATGATGAGAACCCAGAATTACAAATGAATTAATAAAGTGGGTCTATTAAAGAAAAATACATAGAAAAAACATAAACTATCTTGTTCATTATATCTCAATTAAACCCACTTTAATTAGGAAATCGATTCAATATTTTTTGTAATCTTCCAGTCTATATTTGGAGAAATACGACGGGATTCATGCAATCCTTGAAAAACAACATATGAAAAAAGACACGACGTTTGTCCTGCTAAAAACCGCAGGCGTCTTTGGAGCACTTTATATGTTTCTCGTTGGCATAAAAGGGATGTCATCCGCTATTAAACATATGGGTGCGGATGTGGCAAACAACATTTTTACTGCAACCAGCGATCCATTCATTGCCCTCTTTATTGGTGTATTTGCAACCGTCCTTTTCCAAAGTTCTTCCACCACTACTTCCTTAATCGTTGGCATGGTGAGTTCTGGTTCATTGGGGTTGGGCGGTGCGGTTCCAATGATCATGGGTGCCAATATAGGCACCACAGTCACAAATACCATTGTGTCCATGGGACATATTAATCGCGGGAATGAATTCAAGCGAGCATTTGCTGCATCTACGGTACATGACTTTTTTAATATTCTTTCCGTATTAATTCTGTTTCCATTGGAAATGATGTTTCACTGGATTCAGCGATCTGCGGAATGGTTTGCCAGTTTACTCTTTGGAAAGATTCACAATGTAGAAGTGCTGCAAGCAAAAAGTCCCATCAAAGCTGCGGTTAAGTCTGGTGCAAAATTTGTAGAACAATTCACGTTTGACAATGATATCGTATATTTAGTCCTAAGTGTTCTCATTACATTTTTGATGCTCTATTCATTAGTAAAATTGCTCAGAAGTTTGGTCTTGGAAAAAATTGAAGTTTTCTTTGATCAATATATTTTTAAAACAGTGATGCGCGCCATTGGATTCGGAATTGTGCTTACCATTATGGTACAAAGTTCATCCATAACCACATCGTTAGTGGTGCCGCTAGCAGGTGCAGGTGTATTGTCTTTGCGACAAATTTTCCCATTTACCTTAGGAGCCAATATTGGCACAACGGTCACAGCATTACTTGCAGCACTCACCGGAACTGTTTCTGCTCTCATTGCAGCTATCAGTCATTTGTTATTCAACATTTTTGGGATTGTGGTTATTTATGGAATCCCTTTTTTAAGAGCGATTCCTCTCAGGTGTGCCGAACTCATAGCAGAATATTCCCTAAAGAATAAATTGATTCCCTTGGGCTATTTATTTGTCATGTTTGTATTAATTCCACTCACTATAATTTTAACCGGTGGCTAAGCTGCCAACATAATAAAAGAGGCGCAATATGTCAGTCTTTCAAGATATTGTAAAACTTTGGAATTCAGATGACCTCCTCTCACAAGCATGGGATGAGTCATATAAAATGATGGTGCTTTCAAATGAAATGTTCACCCAAGCGATTAAATATCTCCGTGAGGGCGAGAATGAGGAAACCATCCGTGCACTAAAAAAACGAGATGTTGAAATCAATATTTTCCATAAAGATGTCCGGCGAAAGGTGGTGACTCATTATGCCATTAGTCAGGATATTGACGATCTTCCAAACGGATTGGTGTTGCTCAATATGGTTGTAGATATTGAGCGGATAGGGGATTACACAAAGAACATATTGGATCTTGCGCTGCTTCATCCACACACCATTAAAGCTGAGGATTTTTCTGACGATCTTCATAACGTAGAACAGGAGGTCTTGTCGAGATTCAGTAAAACACTTGAAGCAATTCACACCCAAGATGCAGAGGTCGCGAGAAATATGTTAGTTACTTACAAAGAGACGTTGACCAGTGTATCTGATACTGTGGTTAATGGTATTATTGCTGGTGATATTTCTTTAGGCGATGAATCTAAAACAGCGTCCATGGCTCTCTATGCTCGCTATTTAAAACGGATTGGTGCTCATTTAAAAAATATTACTACTGTGCTTGTGAATCCGTTTGATGCTGTAGGCTATAAACAATAATGAAAAAATTTGTATGGCTTTATTTGTCATCGTTTGGAATTATGTTCGCCGTTCTTTCTTGGCTTCAGGAAGGGGGACTGCTTCCAGATGACATGGGATGGTATAAGGGACTGCTAGCTTGCGCTTTCGGTGCTGTATTATATATGGCACTTCCAAGAGCGATGGGCTCTTAAACCAAAACAAACTATAAAAAAGCTCCGCTACTAGTCATTGAGCTTATCGAAATGCCAGTTAAATGGGGTTATTTATTTTCTAAAATAATTAATTAGAAACTAAATTTAAGATTCACCACAATTGAATTTTCACCATCCCCAACCTCCGGAGTTGTCATCCTGAATGTAGGTGCAACAATGAGCCCTTTTGCTGCATTGTAATGCGCACCGACTATGATTGCTTTAATGCCGTCATTTTCAGCGACTACATCAATATCCACCTGATCGAATCTGGCCAAAACAGAAAGTTTATCCGATACTTTATAGGTACCATAAGCACAGATTATTTGACCGTCGCTATCGCTTCGTGATTTGGTATCAAACTCAAATCCGCCACGGAAACCATTCCCGGCGTAACCGGCAAACGCGCCAATGACAGTTGTATTTTCTTTCTGATCTTCCGCTGTTTCGTAGGGTTCCATGGAAAAACTGGTGCCGATATTAAATCCATCATTTTTATTCAATTGTGATTCGCCATACACTGCGTGGATTGAGACCTTTTTGAATTCATCAGATTCGGCACTTTTATACCCACCACCGTTGGTGATGAGTCCGCTCGCCGATACAGGCCCGAATGTCCTACTTAATCCAACGCCCAGATCTGCTGATGCTGAATATCCATAAGTATCCATGGGCATTTTTGCAATGAACCGATGTCCCCACGTATTTTCCATGGTTTTAAACATGTTCATGCCCTGCATCCCAATCATCATATTCCCAAGGTTAGTTTTCCATTTTAGCATAGCAACTTTTAGAAATGCTGTGTGGGCGCTTCCGGCACTATTGTTGCCCATGTCATAGGTGACTTTATATGAAACAGATTCATTCACAGTGTTGGCATAAGTCAGATAAGCGCGCTTCATGTTAAAAGCATTAACGCCATCCTCACCCAAGCCCAACGTGTGATTAAAAAAGACCTTTGCACTGACGGCACTTTCCGCAAATAAATAAGATCCTGATAAAATAATTAGAATAAAAAGCTGACTTGCTTTTCTCATGTTTTTACCTCTTGTTATACATTTTTAATAATCAGAGGTAAGAAATTAAAAAGTATTTTTCATGTGAATAGAGATTAATACGTCGGCACAGATGGATCCACTTCCAATGACCACGCATGAATGCCGCCTTCAATATTATACGTGTCAAATCCGAATCGATCTAAATAGAGACAAACCTGAGCAGACCGCATACCACTGTGGCACAAAACAGCGATGGGTTTTTCTTTGTCAAATTCGTGAATGCTGTTTGGAATAGACATGATGGGTACATGGACGGCCGCTTCTAACGAAGCCATGGCCAATTCATTGGGCTCACGGACATCAATCAATGTTAAACTGGTTCCGTCGTCCAATTTTTCTTTGAGTTCAGTAACAGATAATGACTTCATGAATATTTAATATTGTGGGTTGATGTTGTCTGTAATAATGCTTTGAATGGGTTGATTCATACACCACTTTATTCCCGGAATTGAGTTTACAGTCCATACGTTAATTGGAAGATTATGTCGCTGGCTCATGGATAGTATTTTCTCATTCACCAAATCACCTCTGAGATGAAAAAAGTCCGGATGGATCCAATGAAGCACCCAAGCCCATTGGGCGTCCTGAAGAATAAATCCTATAGATGCGGTTGGAACAAATAATCGAAAATATGCCACAACCAACGGATTAAAAGAAGATACCATAAAGGGTTGTTTTATTTTGTTTTCTAGAATGATTTTCCTAAGGAGTTTTGCCGTGGAAAAGTCCTGTAGGTGGGTAGTTTTAATTTCAATATTTAAAAAAATAGTTCGTGGAATTTCCGCTAACGTTTCAATAAAAGTTGGTATAGGTTGAGTATTCTCCGGATGAGAATAAAAGCCTGATTTTACACCAGTCAAATCTTGAAATGATTTTTGATACATCCATCCATTGCCATTCGTTTCTCGTTCAAGATCAAAATTATGAGAACACATCAACTGACCATCTTTAGTAGATACAACATCCAGTTCAATGGCATCAAACCCATGTTCTACCGCTTCTTGGTAGGCTGATATAGAATTTTCCGGAGATTGAATTTTGATCCCGCGGTGGGCCATGAATTTTGGAGGCGGAATTCTTATTCTGGCGCGCCAAAAAAATCGGTGCCGAATAATCAACAAAACTACGGCACTGAATAATAATAATTCAATCATGCATTACGGTTTTAAAATAAGATGCCGGAACTCATCACTATTGCGTATGTATGTTTCGTCAAAGTAAGTGGTGCGATATTCACCGCTGTGATACATCTCAGCCTGGTCTCTATAATGGGGGCTCGAAGGGACACCTGACTGTCCAGTAGGGATAATGAATTGGGTTTCATTCATATTACCGAAATCTACAATTCTTCTCATGGATGCACCTGCAGTCTGACGATAGGGCCTATTAAAAGAATACCCTCCGGCATTAGGCGATTTATCTGAGCCGCCCGATCGATACGGACCCACATCTAGATCAAAGAGCCAATTAATGAATGTTACATCTGATAACATATGTTTATGGCTTAAGGCATGTGCGTCTCCCCACTTCCAGTTGGATACGTTGACACCATATGTGTCTTCTAATTCGTTTACTGCATCTATAATAGACCTGGTAATGATTTCATCCAAAGTTTCAATGTGGTCTTTGGTGGTTATATTGTCAATCCAAGAAGATTCACCCGTAGCAAGCACCTCTCTGAGTTTGCGATGAACTAAATACTTTAAGCCTGTATAGGCTTCTAGATAATTTTTTCCAAGTAACGATAATTCATCCCCATATATATTTAATGTCAAATTTCGAAGTGTGGCATGAAACACCAAAGTAGCTTCAGAATCCACATCCTCCACAAAATCCCATTCGTTCAAAAATTGAAATGCGCGAACCACATTACCTATTTCTTTTCCTGTTTCCACAGCCAGTAAATAAGGAACTAATGTTTCAGCAAAGGGCGATGTGTGATCCAGTTGGATGGATTTCATATCAGCCACCGTCATGTTTTCCATAGCATCTAATCGACGAACAATTTGTTCAGCGCGACTGGGGTCTGCCCAAAGTCCACTGATATAATATGGAAAATCACTCCCAATCGTTTTGTTGTTGGCGGTAGAAATGTACCCTTTGGGTGGATTGTATAAAAATGGCATTTCTTCATAAGGAACCTTGCCCTGCCAATCATAGCTTGGATCATTTCCTGGACGAGGCATTAAGCTAAATCCCTTTTTCCGAATGGGTACATACACAGCGGGGCGCCAACCGATATTGCCTTGGTCATCTCCATAAACAATGTTCTGTCCCGGCACGCCAAAAAGTTTTACTCCTTTCGAAAAATCGTCCCAATTCTTCATGGTATTCAATTTCACCCACGCATCCATTTCGGTTGTAATCCAGTGACCGGTCCACGACATGGACATGGCAACATCCCTCCCTTTGAGAAGTCCATGAATATCGCTGATGATGGGGCCATGGTGCGTCATACGAATCGTAATAGTGGTGTCATTCCCATCCTTTCTTGGAATGGTTTCCTCCACGAATTCGATGTCCCGCCATTGGTCGCCCCATTGATACTTTGTGGAGTCATCCGGATGAATCGTTTCCACAAAAAAGTCCACATCATCCACCATGCTATTCGTAAATCCCCAGGCCACATTTTCATTTTGTCCGATGACGGGAATGGGAATCCCGGCAATACAAACACCAGATGTGTTGAACCGGCCCCCTTTTAAATGAATCTCGAACCAACGAGGAGGTTGCGAGTAAGCCAAGTGGGGATCATTGGCTAATAGCGGTTTACCTGTTGCAGTTAAATCGCCAGACACAACCCAATTATTTGAACCAATATCCGCATTCCGTTCGCCGAATAAATCACGTAAAGTAAACTCATCTGCTAAAATATGATCCAGAGCTGGTTTTAAATCTTTGAATGTTTCGCTGGCAATGGTAGGCATGGATCCATCATAATCGGGGATGAGTTCTTTGAGTTTTTCTTCTCCAAAATAGGATGCCACAGCGGCATAGACAATTTCCGGCTTCCAAGCCCCCTGCATTTCATGGGCCATCATTCTTGCATAGCCCGCCACCACAGATGGGTCCCAATAAGGTGGATCAATGCCAAGGATTTTAAACTCAATGGGCGGGTCGCTTCTTACTTCATCAATCCGTGTATTAATACCATCGCAAAATGTTTCAAAAATCTTTTTATTTGCTGGTTTCATGAAGGAGACCATTTTTTTGGCGGTATCATGAATCCGCCAGGTTCGCAAATATATATCAGACGACAATAAATCATCACCGAACACAGATGCCAGTTCACCCCTAACCGCTAATGCTACAGTAGACAATTGAAAAAGCCGTTCGCTTGCAGCTATATAGCCGGCAACATAAAATAAATCATCCTCATTTTTGGCAAATACATGCGGTACCCCAAATTGATCAGTAAAAACATCTACCTTTTCTTTAAGGCTGGGTAATTGTTTTTCCCCTTCATATAGTGGTAGAGGATGGTCTAGCCATTTTTTTATCAAAAGAAAGATGATTAATACAAACCCAAATACAAATGATAAATTTCTTTTATTCATTTTTTATCTTCTCGCAATTGATAAAGCAACCAGTCGTTTGGGTCGATTTTTAAATCTGATTTAGCTGGAATGGCGATGCGAGTGGGAGAATTTGTTAAATCCAATTTGCGCTCACGTTTTCCATCGAATGAATTAAATGTGATTTCTACAGGCATAACAAACCCATCATCTTTCCACCATAAATCTATAAATTTTTTATTATTGATAATTTCTTTTTCAACCACCAGTGTGGGCAATTCACTTTTGTGCAAGTAATGGTTAAAAAACCACTGAATATTACGCCCGGAATTTTCATGAATTAGGGAAATAAACTCTGCAGTGGATGTTTGATTATGAGGTAATTCCTTTGGCATATGAATGAACTCTTTCAGGCTCTCTCGTAGTATTTCATCACCAATCAAGTACCGCAGTGTGTGTAAAATATGAGCGCCTTTATAATACACGTCATTATCTGTTTTATACTCTGTGGATGTATTTCTGGCTGGCACGACCAACTTTTGATTCTGGATGTTTTTCTTATAACGATTCTTTACAAAATTCTTAGCTGCTTCTTTCCCATATTTTTCTTCAACAAAAAGCGCTTCGGCGTAAGTATCAAATCCTTCATGGATCCAAAAGTCTGCCCAATCGGCTACACTTAAATAATTTCCCCACCATTCGTGACCCATTTCATGGAACATGAGAAAATCATACCCGAGTTTTGTTTTTTTATAATTGTTTCCATATGCGTTGATTGTTTGGTGTTCCATGCCCCAATAGGGCGTATGAACCAAACCGAATTTTTCGTCCATCCATGGATATTGCCCAAAATGACCGGCATAAAAATTCAGGTACTCTTCGGCATCTTTTAGGAGTTGCTCAGCACCATTTCGTTTTTCCGGCAATACGTAAAAAACCATGTTAAGTGGCTTGTCTAAAATGTAGCCTGTCCGTTCTACTATTTCAAAATAACCTGCAGTGAAATTTACATTATACGTGCTGATGGGATACTCTGTTTTCCAGTGCCAAGTCGACCATTTATCTCCCTCTGGTGACACGGATTTCAACAAACCGTTTGCTGCTACAGTCAACGGATCTGGAACAGTGATATACAAATCAACGCCATCGGGTTTGTCACTTGGGTGCTCCTTACAAGGGTACCAAACATAAGCTCCATTGGCTTGACAAGAGACACCAATCCAAGGATGGCCATCCTTACTTTTTTCCCAGGTGATTCCGCCGTCCCACGGTGGTTTTTTTGCCACAGGTGGCTTGCCACTGTACTTGATCTCCAAGCGATGATTCTTAAACATGTCCAGTTTGGGGTTTTCAATAAGTATCTTATGACCCTCGCGAGTAAAAGAAAGATTCATTCCGTTGATGCTGGCACCTGACACATGATAGGTTTTTAAAAGGTCGATCTCAATTTTTTCCGCCTTACCAATAAGTATGAATGAAATGTAAACTGTCCCACCAATAGTCTTCTTGTAGGGGTCAACCTTTAACCTTAAATCGTAATGGGTCACATCCATGGCAGATTGATTCTTGGAAAGTTTTCCGCCACTGTACACATCCAGCGAAAAAGCAACTGATAAACAAAATAAAGTGAGAATGAATTTTTTCAAAATTTGATTACCTTGTATTGGTATTGGAATATACCACCCTGTTCGTTGACTGTAATCAAGTTTTGAAACGATAGGTTTAATTCAGTCATCTCACCATCAAATAAAGGAATGCCATTTCCAAATACCAATGGATGAGGTGTAATGTATAAGTGGGTTAAATACGGAGCAAACCTTGCATAGGTTTTGCCACCGCCAATAATAAAACACCGTTCATCGTCGATTTCATCCAACACATTTTCCGGATCATCATCTCGGTGGACTACAATCATTTGTCGTCCGGGCAACTCTGCCGCCAGTGTATTGTATGTGTTGGAGCCCATGACCACAGGATGGCCGAGGGTTTGTTCTTTAAATAAATGAAGGTCTTTAGACCACGCTGTCACTTCATGAGCGTGGCGGGCGATTTTCCCATCTACCGTAACCGCTGCAATTAAAATAATCTCTTTGGGCATTCCCTATTTATAAGCCCTGGATGCTTTCCAAATTGATATGTCTTTGATCGTACTTTCTGCGCCAGTAGGATTATCGTGGTTTTCAGCAAACATGAGAAAATTCACCATTCTGCGTGTATCCCTGCCAACTGTACTTGAAAGAAGTTCAACCGCTTCAGATTGCGCCAGTGTTTTCAAGGCAGCAATCGTTTTTTCGTCCCGATGGAAATCTGCATCATGTTCAAAAATGTATGCACTCAATTTGTTAGCCCTTTCAGTAATACTCATGGGTTTTTTCTTCAATTTCTCAATGGCAGATTCTTTGAGTTGTTGGAATGTTTCTGTATCCATGGATGCCAAGAATTCCGGCAAAGATGAAATAAAATCATCAGCCCGTTGGTTCACATTATCCGCGGTAAATGCACCGGACTGAATCAAAAAACTCAAATAGTGTGTTTCATCCCGGTTGCGAGTATAGGACCAAACAATGTAACCCAATTGCTGGTTGGTTCTCATTTCTGTAAAAAAAGGCTGTTCTAGCGCTTGGGCTATAACCTTGGAGGCGGCTCGCATTTCAGGGGAATCCTCACCCAAGACATATTCACGGTAAAAACATGAATTGTTTACTGCCAGTTTTTCAACCAATTGAATATCTTCGTTATTAGGTTGGTCTAAATATTTTAAATCAAAAGCATTCTTTCGATTGATGCCATTTGTGTTTGTTTTTTTCTTGAATAACCTGAGTGCTTTCCGGGCATCGGATTCTTTAAAGTCACCATAGACCAGCCCCTCGGTAAAAGTTTGCTTATAGAGATTATTACCGTATACTTGAATGTCCGCTAAAGTTGCAGCCTGCGCCACGGGTAAACTTTCCTGCCAGCTGTATTTGACATGATTGAAAATATCAGCGCCTTTTTCTCTAGTTTGTTGGTGTGCATCGGATAAGGCAAAGTTTTGATAATCTCGAATAATTTTATCCTTAATTGCATTGAACTGGTCTTCGGTAATAGAAAAATTAACCATGTGCTCCAACATCATTTCATAGAGCATCATGGCAGATTCTGAATAACCGCTTACATTCAAGTAAATGCCTTCGTAGCCTTCCCGGAAAGAATAATTTAGGCCTGCTTGTTTTGCAGGATACCCCAATTCATTCAGAGACTCAGTCACACATGCCGCATAAAGTTTTGAATACACGCGGTGTTGCACATTCATGGCTTCCTTTGGAAAAAGGATCTTGAAATAAATAATGCCTTTTGGACGAAGAAATTCATGATCCCTGCCAAAATAGAGGTTAGCGCCACCACTCTTCACAAGGGCGCGAGGCAATACGTTTTCTTTCATCTCTCTATTGGGGACAGAAGCAGATTGCGGAATAAAGGGATTGGCTTCAGCAATTAAAAATTCTGAACGCGGTTGAGGCTGGGTTAGCTCTTGATAAAAATCATCATCCTCTGTATAGGTATACGGCGCCTGATAATGATGTTCAATCTGGTCGGTCTCCACCCCTTTTGCAACTAATGCTACCAACATATTATCCGGCGTCAATTGCGTTAAAATTGAATTAAAATGATCAGCAGAATTATCCCGGTAGATAAAATTAATTCGCCCCGCATCTTCCAAAGGATACATCATTGCCTCATTGGCCAATCCAATGGCTCGACCCATCCCTTCACCTTTATTGGCATAAATTTCTTCTAGTTCGGCCATGGTCTTTAATTCATTGAATACGTGAGATTGGTGACCTTTTTCTTTCATGAGCGCAATATAATCCAATGTAGCTTTTACAATGTCTTTATATTCGTTTTGTCCTTTGGGCGTAAGTCCAATACGAATGTTGGCCCAGCCATACTCCTTTGTTACTGAGCCGGCACCACCGGACAGGGACATGGCCCAACCTTTGTCTTTTAAATAGGATAGAAGGCTACCTTTTCCTTCATGCCCTAAAATAAATCCCAATTGTCGGCCCGGTTTGCTTTCATACATGCCTCGGAGACCTGGTAAAGCAAAACTGATTTCTAAATCACGTAAATCTTTCACGGGGTCAATTTGAACCAAGCGGAATGTTTCTTTCTTTTCAAACACATCTGGGTCATGTTGACTTCTATCAAGATTATGATTTTTAATCTCTGAGAAATATTGGCGCGCCCAAGCCTCCATCTCATCCAATGAATGTGTGCTTAACAAAGCTAGGGCCATTCGGTTGGCACTGTAATGTTGATTATAAAAATCAATCAATTCAGTCCTGTCGATGTCTCCCAAAGTCTCAAGACTTCCCGTGGAAAACTTTTGTTCCGGATGCCCTTTTTTTGTAAATAAACTTGTTAGTCTGTATTGGCGCCGGTAGTCATTCATAATATTTTTTTGATGCTCAGAATTCACTGCATTTACTTCACGAGATGTGTACTCTTCAGTAAAAAGTGGACTAATGAAAAACTGGGCAAACCGATCCAAGGCGCCTTCAAATCCATCCGGCAAAACCTGTAGCATATAATTGGTATGATCGGGAGCTGTATATGCATTGGAAAAGCCGCCAAAGGTTCGAAGGTAAGTGGAATACTCATCCACGTCGGGATATTTTTCTGTTCCCAAAAAAAGCATGTGTTCAAGAAAGTGAGCAAGGCCTTCACGGTCGCCGGGGTTTTCTAAAGAACCCACTTCCACCGCCATGGACGCAGCCGAAATATTAAAATTTGGATCCGATAACAAATAGATCTTAATTCCGTTATCAAGAATCAGTTTCCGTACTTCGGATTTGTCTAAAGGATGCTTATCCAAAGTTTCATTTTTAATGTTTACGCAACTTATCATTATAGATGCCAATAAAATTGTGATTAGATTTTTCAACGTAGTTCCTCTTCACGATTACAGACCCCGGCAGGTTAAAATAGCGGCGTCTCTATTATTTAATGTCCAGTGTTTTATCTATGCGGTAGGTTAAATATTTCCGATGGGCTTTAGTTGCCTCATCCACACCACTGGATTTTAATGCATATCTTTTTACTTTGTTCAAATTTTCAAAGGCAGCAGCCACTGTTAAATGATCATATTTTGCTTTCCCCTTGTTCTGAACGATACGTATTAACCTTTCCGTGTATTCTATCTGAAGATTGCGACGCATCCCGTTCACATTTTTCCCAGCATCTGCAGAAAAACAGGATGATGTTAAATCACCCATCATTTCATTCACATGATAATCATTGCCATATAATTCAGTGTTTGAAATTCTTTTAAGCACATTGATATGGAGCAGATGATCCAGAATCCTTTTTTGGCCGCCAAGAACCATATCTAGAATATTGGGATCTCTCGTTCCGCTGAAACCACGCCGTTCCCATTGGAGGTGATTATAGATACCGGTGGGAACCTCAAAGGCGTTTGGAGCGAATATATATTTCCCCAGTAGGGTCATGGCCCATTTTTGTTTATCTTCAGACACAGGGATGAAAGGTTCAGTGCTGCCGAGTTGTCCCACTAAAGAACGATCCACATACACCCCACCGATGTACCGAGAGATGACTCTTGCTGAATTGTTATATTCTCGATTCAATATTGAGAATGCGTCTGTAAAAGCATGATAGGATTGCCCACTTCTTTCATAGCGTTCTTTAAGGTTCGGATACAATGAACGCACAATGTCCATCCGCTGCCGGGCATAAGCTATTGGGTCAGCACTCATATCGTTTATATTAACTCGAGGGTCAAGGCCTTTCCCCGGTGAGCGCATATCATCGGCATCGTTCCCAAACCTTAATTCATTTTTGGTGGATTTATTCATGAGGAGGTTGAACCGTTCTTTTTCATCTTCAAGATTTTCCAACGGAGGCGTATACCCAAATTCAATTGCCCAAATATCGTAAGGACCTGGCGTGGTAGAATAAAATTGACCATGTTGTTTTGGGTTATCACTCACATTGGCAGATGTATAATCCATCACAGATGAAACGAGCCCAATTGGTTCTGTGATCAGCCTGTCATGTATATTTTTTAAACTGTGGAGATTGCTTGCATAAAAATTATGGTTCAACCCCAAGGTATGCCCTACTTCATGGAGGATGAGTTCCACCATGCTTTCATAGATCAAGCGATGCTGTTCCAATTGGGTAAAATCGTCAAGGGTGCTTAAAGCAGTCATACCGAATAAATTGCCCTGGTGAAGGTAATCGCCAGCGAGACAGGTGGTCTCCGGATCCAATTCAGTCTCTGTATTAAATGTTTGATGGAGCTGTTCATATTTCACTCGATTGGTGAAGTAGATATATTCCAGCATAATGTCTGCACCTAAGATTTGACCGGTGCGCGGATTAACAAAACTGGGACCATACCCGCCAAAGGGCGGATTTGGCGAGGATGTCCAGCGAAGTACATTGTAACGAATATCGCCTGCATCCCACGCTGCATCATCGGGTTGGATTTTTACTTCAACCGCATTGCGAAAACCTGCGGCTTCAAAAGCTCGATTCCACGCCAATACGCCTTCTTTGATTGCATCCCGGAATTCATGGGGTGTTGTATTTTCGATCCACCACACAATGGGTTCCACCGGTTCGGAAATTTCTTGCTGAGGATTTTTCTTCACCAAGTTCCAACGGTGAATCAAATCACGATAAGGTGTCACATCATCCGGGGTAGTCATATCTGTCACTTGAGTGGTGAAGTAACCCACGCGCACATCCTCAAAACGAGGTGTATAATCATTTTCCGGCATTTGGATAAAACTATGCTGGATGGTAACATTAACGGATCGAGCATCTGTTAAACCACGATCTGAACCTCTATTGGTGGGCAGTGGATTAGAGTAAACATATTGCACAACTAAATCAGTGTTTTCCGGGTAATTATGAATCCCTGTATATTTTGTCCGTTCCTTGGCTAGTTTGCCCACTTTAAAGGGATTCTTGTTTTTACCGCCGGGAACAAATCCTCGCGTGATCTGGTGCAGCGCTTCAGTGAGAAAAACATTATCAATCTCTATTAAAACTTTACCTTCTTTTTCCGCCACAATAAATGATGAAGCCAAGATCGCTGTGCTGATATTGGCATCGGCAGCGCGGCTCAAGGGATTATCCGGATCAAACCAAAAAGCATTATTCTGGACTTCAAATTCAATGCGATTAAAGTACCGATTGAGCTTCATGACCCTTGAACCGCGGTAACCTCCCTTGATGACACCTGCATTTATTTGACCATTTAATCCATGGACAAAATGAATGAATTCCTTATCTAATTGTTCTTTGCTGATGAGCATGGACAATTTGCCATTGGTGGTATCTTGGTACAATGTGAATAATCCGGGAATTTCTTTTTTATTTTTCAGGGCCTCTTCCATGGTTTTCTTTTTTGGCGGCTGAATTGGCTTCGGCGTTCCGGCGGTTGCAGTAGCTGTACCATTTTGGGCAGGTGTGGGATTCTGTGCGAAGGAAATTGCAAAAATGACTGTTAAGACTGTGGTAAGGAATTTCATAAGATTACCTTTTTTTCTTTGGAATATATAAATCTGTGATGGTGCCGGAGAATACTTCAGCGGCGGCTGCGAATGTTTCTCCCAAGGTTGGGTGGGGATGAATGGTAAGGCCAATGTCTTCTGCATCGGCGCCCATCTCAATGGCCAACATTCCTTCGGATATCATATCACCGGCACCGGGGCCAACAATGCCAACCCCCAAAACCTGTTTGGATTCCGGATCGAACAAAATTTTTGTTTTACCTTGGTTAGCGCCCATTGCAATGGCCTTCCCACTGGCAGCCCAGGGGAATTCACCCTTTTCGTAAGGCACTTCGTTTTCCTTCGCTTCTGTTTCTGTAAGTCCGGCCCAAGCCACTTCCGGATCCGTATACACCACCGATGGGATTGCCCGCACATCAAATGCTGCGGGATGACCGGAAGCCACCTCAGCGGCGACTTTTCCCTCGTGGGTTGCTTTGTGAGCCAACATGGGGTCACCTACAATATCGCCAATTGCAAAAATGTTTTTTACTGATGTTCGTTGATACACATCTACATCAATGAACCCTCGTTCATTTACATGAACATCTGTGGCCTCTAAATTCAACAAACCGGTATTGGGTTTACGTCCCACCGACACTAATACTTTATTAAAACTATCTGTTGAGATTCCTTTTTCATTCTCAATGGTAATGGTTAAAGTATCATCTTCATTGGGCTCAACTTTTGTAACCTTGGAAGAAATCAGAATAGACTCGAATTGTTTTTTCAATTTTCGTTGGAGCGGCTTCATTAAATCCGGATCAGTGCCGGGAAGCAAATTGGGCAAAAATTCCACCACAGACACTTGAGAGCCCAAGACTGCATATACTTGTCCCAATTCCAAGCCAATGACTCCGCCACCGATGACTAATAATCTTTCAGGGATATCTTTCAAATCCAGTGCGGTACGTGAAGTCAAGACAGATGGATGATCTGCAGGTACACCCGGAATCATAGCCGACGTGGAACCGCCGGCGATAATGCATTGGTCAAATGTCACTGCTACATCGCCGGAATCCGTTTGAACAATTAATTCTGAATCGGATGTAAAGGAAGCCAAACCTTGAAGGGTTTCCACTTTTCTGGCTTTCGCCATTTGGGTAATGCCACCATTTAAAAGAGACACAATCTTGTTTTTGTGGGCTCGAATTTGATCAATATCAATCTCCGGTTCGCCATAGGTCACGCCCATTTTTTTAAGATGACTTGCCTCATCCATAACCTTGGAAATATGAAGCAATGCTTTGGATGGGATACAACCGCGATTGAGACATACACCACCCAATTCTGGATCTCGGTCAATGAGTAAAACTTGTTTCCCAAGGTCAGCAGCCCGAAAGGCTGCAGCATACCCGCCAGGACCAGCGCCGATGACTACAATCTCTATTTGTTTAGATTCTCCCATTGGCGTTAGACTTTAAAAAGATCTAAGTCTGTGAGCGTTTTTGCAAACTTTGATGTAAACGCAGCGGCGGCAGCGCCATCAATCACCCGATGATCATACGACAAAGAAAATGGCATGATATACCTTGCTGAGAACTCTCCAGACGATTTATCAAAAACTTGTTTCCATGCGCTTCGCGAAACGCCCATAATGGCAACCTCCGGGGGATTCACAATAGGTGAAAACGCTGTCCCTCCAATGCCGCCCAAACTTGAGATCGTGAATGTTCCGCCTTTCATTTCGTCCAGTTTTAATTTTTTATCTCTGGCTCGTGTACTTAAGTCCATGAGTTCCTCTGAAAGTTCATAAATGGATTTTTGATCCACATCTCTTACCACAGGAACTGTAAGCCCGCTCGGTGTATCTACAGCGATGCCTAAATGATAATAATTTTTGAAAACTAAATTTTGGCCGGTATGATCTAGGGAACTGTTGAACTCGGGCATTTCCTTTAATACCACGGCAGTGGCTTTCATTAAAAAGGGCAGAAAGGTGACTTTAATATTTTTTTCAGCGCCGGCTGTTTTCATTTCTTTTCGTAAAGCATCCAGTTCTGTGATATTTGCTTCATCAAATTGCGTTACATGTGGAATCGACTGCCAAGCCTGTTGGAGGCGCTCGCCGGTGATACGTTTGATGCGAGTGAGTTTTTGAACTTCAATGTCTCCCCATTGTGAAAAATCAATTTCCGGTTGTGGTGCAGGCAACGTTCCAGAGGAAACGGCCATCTGGAGTTTGATATAGGCATTAAGATCGTCTTTTGTAATACGTCCCTTCAGGCCTGTGCCTTGAATCATTTGGAGATTAATTCCTAATTCCCGAGCCAAGCGGCGGACACCGGGGGAAGCAAACACATGATCCATTGACCCACTATCTTCTAATGCCGGGATTGGGGTCGTTTCTGATATTTCTGGTTCTAGATCGGCGGTTGGTTCGATTTCTTCTTCCACGGCGGTTTCCGGTTCACCATCCTCACCGTTTGTGTCAGACACTTCTATTTTCATCAAAAGGTGGCCTGTTTTTAATTCATCTCCTGCAGCCACCAATATGTCTTTAACTATTCCACTAACTTCAGCAGGAATTTCCATGGATGCTTTATCCGATTCTAAAACAAGAATGGTATCATCAGGGGAAACAGTATCACCGGAAGCAACGGACACTTCACTGACTTCAGCGCCTTCGATGCCTTCACCCAAATCCGGTAGAATAATTTCTTTAATCATGGTTCATCCTAAACTGTGATGGGACTCGGTTTCTCCGGGTCTATATTATATTTTTTCATGACTTCATCCGCTTTGGACATATCCATTTTCCCATCCAGCGCTAAAGCGCGGATGGCGGTGAGAACGATATAATAACGATCCACTTCGAAAAAATGGCGAAGATTTTCCCGGGTATCGCTACGGCCAAATCCATCCGTTCCCAAAGCATAATAAGGGCCGGGAACATACGGGCCGATTTGCTCTGAAACCATTTTCACATAATCCGAGGATACAACGGTTGGTACACGATGTTTGCTCAATTTACGCTCCAAATGGGATTGTTTTGGCTCCTGATCGGGATGGATCAAATTCCACCTATCCACCTCTTCCGCATCTCGTCTTAATTCACTGAAACTGGTGACATTCCAAATCCCCGGCTCGATGCCCCAATCTTGTTTCAACAATTCTGCCGCCGCCAAAACTTCCCCCATGAGGGGGCCGCTGCCAAGCAAACGGATCACCGGCTTCTCCGTGGTATGAATTTTATAAAGCCCTTTAATAATATCATCGGCCACATCCGCCGGCATATGCGGATGCACATAATTCTCATTTTCCAACGTGAGATAATAAACGACATCTTTATTGTCCTGTACCATTTCCTTCATTCCGTGATGAATAATAGTTGCAATCTCATAGGTATAGGCTAAATCGTAAGCTTTAATGTTTGGGGTTGCCGCTGCAGCTAAATGACTGTGCCCATCCTGGTGCTGAAGCCCCTCGCCATTCAATGTGGTGCGTCCCGCAGTACCACCTAACAAAAATCCCCGGGCACGCATATCTCCCGCTGCCCAAATAAAATCCCACACTCGCTGGAACCCAAACATGGAATAATAAATGTAGAAGGGAATCATGTGAATGCCGTGGTTACTGTAACTCGTCCCCGCTGCAATGAATGAAGAAATGGCGCCGGCCTCATTGATGCCCTCTTCCAAAATTTGGCCATTTTTAGCTTCTTTGTAAAAGAGAAATTGGTCTGAATCTACAGGATCATAGAGTTGCCCTTTGTGGGCATAGATTCCCAGTTGCCGGAACAAGGGATCCATCCCAAAAGTGCGCGCTTCATCGGGAATAATGGGAACGATATTTTTACCGACAGTTTTATCCTTCGTCAGGATGGTTATCAATCGGACAAACGCCATGGTGGTGGATATTTCCCTATCGCCTGTACCATCCAACAACTCCTGGAAAATTGAAATATTCGGCAGGTCCAGCGGTGTGGATTTATTGGTACGGATGGGGAGTGGGCCGCCTAACTTCTTTCGGCGTTCTTGTAGATATTTGTACTCTTCGCTTGATGTGTCAAATTTATAAAAGGGTGCTTTCATGGCTTCCTCA
>CAXFCD010000097.1:0-1638 GCA_964001155.1 uncultured bacterium
GAGACGCCAAAACGTTTTCGGTCTTCAGGGATATAACCGACCCCTCTTTCTATCATTTGATTGACATCAGGCTTCTTAAGCGTTTGGTCGAGGAATTGATAGGCCCCCTGGTCAAAATCCCTCATTCCACATAGGACCTCAGCAAGTTCAACCTGACCATTTCCTGAGACCCCAGCTACTCCAAGGATTTCTTTTTCTTTCAGTTGAAAGGAGATACCGTTGAGGATTTTGTTACCACGATTATTATGGGCATGGATATCGGAGAGGACGGCAACTTCTCTATTTTCAGTGGTATGATTACCTTTCTCTTCTAAAGATATTTTTTTTGCAATGACATCATTTGAAAATTCATTGGGAGTTTCATTCTTTGACGGAGGCATCTTTTTTCCAAGCATCAAATTTGAAAGAATTTCTGCACTCAATTCTTGATTTAAATAAGTCCCCATGGATTTACCGCGATGAAGAACGGTTATCCTCTGTGAAAGATCGAGAACCTCTTTCATTTTATGTGAAATGAAGATGATCGAATGGTTTTGATCCGCCAGTCTCCTGATGATTTTATATAAAGCTTCCGATTCCTGTGGGGTTAAAACTGCTGTAGGTTCATCAAGGATTAAAATTTTTGCACCACGGTAGATCACCTTGATGATTTCAACTCTTTGTTGTTCACCTATAGATAATTCTCGTATTTTCTTATCTGGATCAACATGGAGATCGTATCGCTCACAAATTTCATGAATGTCTTTCTTGACATCCTCAATATTCAGCCTGCCCAAACCCTTCAATCCCAAAGTAATATTTTCTGCGACTGAATGATTGGGAATCAACATGAAATGCTGGAATACCATTCCAATTCCATGATCAATGGAATCTCGTGGATTCGAGAAATTTATTTTTTCTCCGTATAATGAAATAGTGCCTTCGTCGGGTTGATAAATACCATCGATGATGCTCATCAAAGTGGATTTTCCTGCACCATTTTCTCCAAGAATAGTGTGGACTTCACCTTCAAGTAAATCAAAGTTGATATCATCATTTGCCAACACTCCAGGAAACTGCTTAGTGATTCCTCTCAGAGAAAGAACCGTTTTTTCTTGAGTCAAAGGCATTGAGACCGGTGCGATTTGATGAATGAAAATTAAGGATTTACAAATTTTCCATATAACTTAAACAATTCTGCAAGTTTTGAATCCACTAATGAATAGGGCCAATGAATAAATCCATAATTTTTGAGAAGTGAAAATTTCAATTTCATACCAATGGAAAGCCTTCTTGGCAGTAGCGCTTTCCATTTTTACGATGGTGATGAGTATGAACATCACGATCCTGGCCCTTCCGCTGATTGCCCGTGATTTTGCCGTCACCCTGCGTGAAGTTTCCTGGGTGGTGATTGCCTTTTCCTTGACCGTGACAGCCCTGCTGCTACCGATGGGCAGGCTTTCGGACCTGATCGGCAGGAAGAAAACGCTTCTTTCAGGAATCACCTTTTTTATCATCGGTTCGATGATCTGTTATTTTGCTGGTAGTTTCTCCATGCTGATTCTGGGACGTGTGGTGATGGGACTTGGGGCTTCAATGGGACAGGGGGTTGGAACAGCGATCGTGGTTTCGGTCTTCCCGCAAAAAGAACGTGGAAAA
>CAXFCD010000098.1:0-4028 GCA_964001155.1 uncultured bacterium
ACATCCTATCTTTTTCCAAAGTATAATGAATAGTTGTAATGGGATTAAACGGATTAGGGAAATTTTGGCTTAAGGTAAATTCATCCGGTAAAATGTCTTTTTGAAGGGCAACCGTCTCACCACAGTTCCCGGTCACAGCGCCTAATATTCCGCCTGTATTTGACCCGGTTCTGCAAACCGACGTTTCCTCCAGTGTATAATCAAAATTGAATGGATCACAAAATTCAGGATTTTCATCCAGGATGCCCGAACCGATTGTTAGAGTAAAATTGGAGAAATTTTCTAGTACATTTTCTCCGCCTTCAACATCGGTGTAAGATATATCCAATAAAGTAAGCCCGCCGGATTGGGATGAATAAAAAAGGTCCCCGGAATTACCCCATAAGATTGAATTCACAACCTCAACGGCCGCACCGTGGCAAGTCATGACCGATCCTGACCCGGAAACATTCCCTTCAAACGTAGTTTGATTCAAGTTCATTGTGGCTTCATGTGCCACAATTCCTGCACCAAAATCATATCCCAAGTTTTGTTCAAATGAGGTCCATTCAATTTGCCCGATACCGCCAAATTGATATAAGCCGCCTCCTTCAATAAATGCTTCATTATTTCTCAATTTGCTATTTGTTATTATTGGTTCAGCATTTTCAGAATAAATCCCGGCGCCCCAATAAGCAATATTATCCTGAATCATCATTTGATCAAAAACCGGTTCACCGTCAGTGGTATAAATACCGCCACCAATATTAGAGCCATTGTTTTGTACAGTACAGTTTGAAAAAACAGCATCCGAACCAGACAGGAAAATGCCGCCGCCAATTTCGGCCGTATTGTCCTCAACGATGATATCAACAAAGGTTGGGGAGCAGTCCTGCAAAACAATACCACCGCCATAAGGAACTGTGCCGCCACGAAAGGAAATGCCACGTATGATAGCGCTATCATTAGACGCCCCTTCTAATATAAAACAGGAGCCTCCCATTGGCCCGGGGGCAAAAAAGGTTTCTTCTACAAAGGACATGGATTCCAATTCATAGGCTCGGGATTCCAGCACAATTGCTTTTGAATTAAAGTCGAAGTCTTCATAATACACATTAGGAGTTAACCGAACCGTATCTCCATTTGATGCGGAATTAATAGCACGTTGAATAGTAGCAAAGGGTGTGGCCAGGCTGCCATCATTGGCATCATGACCATTATGATCCACATACCAAACAGGACCAAGGTTCAAAGGTCCGCAGGCAGATTCAAAACATCCCATCCATGATCCATCCGCTCCACCTGTAACACAAGGAGAATTCTCACGTAAATAATAATCGCCCAGCGGTGCATTGCAAAAATATGGATCACCTTCCATATTACCGTCATCCCAATTCACATTACCATTTTCATTATCAACAATCCCGTCTTCCCCATTTTCCACTAAACTGTAATTCACACTAATTTCCACATCATCTCCGGTGGTTCGGAAATAAATTTGTGTTTCCTCATTGCCCCAAACAATTGAATTATTGAGAGAAACATTGGCGCCATCCCGCAGATAAATTCCGCCACCGTAAGATGCAGCAATATTATTGGCAACCGTGGCTTGGCTAATTTGGACTTGGGATTCATTTCTCACATAAATGCCACCACCGGAACTTGATGAATTATCCGCCACCAGCATATAATTGATGGTTGGGCTTGATTCATTCACATAAAGACCGCCACCCAGTCCATCCGCTTCATTGTTAAAAATGTAGAGATCGGTCGCAACTAAGTCTGCTTCGTCCTTTAGGATGATCCCACCACCGGAATTATTGGCAGTATTGTTGGAAAAAGTTACATGTTCCATAACGGGAGATGATTCATGCCTTAAATAACATCCGGCGCCAAATTCAGCAATATTTTCAGTAAACGTACAATTGTAAAATTCCGGGCTGGAACCATTTCGGGAATAAAGGCCGCCACCCACATCATCGGTTTCATTTTCTGCAAAAACACAATTATAAAATTTTGGGGATGCATTATAGCAAAATACGCCACCACCGCCGCCTTCATCACCAACGTTATTCTTAATGATGCAATCTTTGATTACAGGGTCACTTTCTTCACAATAAATGCCGCCGCCGTAGGTATAATAAGTCCCGTTGTTATCGGGGTCTTCCTCATTTCCAGTTCCATTTTTTAGTGTAAATCCCTGGAGGATGGATTCATTTGTTTCACCGCTGTCAAAGGTTACAACACTGCCATTTTCTTCAGCATCTAGGATAGTTGCTTCGATGATCAACGAATCATCAGTAATCAAATAGTAGGAGGCGACAAGAATGGCTTTCCCATTAAAATCAATGGTTTCATCATAAAAGCCCGGCGCAACCAATACAGTATCTCCAGTGCCGGCAGCATTAATACCACTTTGAACTGTGGCATAATCTTGTGGAACCATCAAGGTTTCGGCGGTGAGGAAAGACGTAAATAAAAGAAGAGTGTTAAAAAGTGTAAATCGCATTTTTCATTCATATTTTCGGTGGCAAAATTAAGCGTATTATCCCAGTAATTCAGGCTGGATGTAGAGGCTTTCCCCATATTAATTTCCATGCCTTTTGTCACTTGATTTAGATAGAAAACGTATATGATTGTAGCAATACCTAAAGAAATTCACGCATTGGAGCCTCGTGTTGCTGCCACGCCGGCTACTGTGAAAGAATTCATCAAATTTGGCTTGGACGTTCAGGTAGAGGCCCAAGCCGGTAAACAGTCCTTTTTTTCGGATCAGGACTACAAGGATGCAGGCGCTGAAATAATTGATTCTGCAGAACAATTATTTTCCCAAGGCGACATTATCCTGAAGGTTTTACCGCCCACTTCAGAAGAGATTGCCCGACTAAAAAGCGGGTCCACCTTTATTTCATTTTTCCAGACAACCCGGGAAATTCCCTTAGTCAAAGCCTTGACTGAACGGTCTGTCACCTGTTTTTCAATGCATTTAATTCCCCGTACAACTTTAGCCCAAAAAATGGATGCACTCTCGTCTCAAGCCAATATTGCCGGTTATAAATCCGTGCTGATGGCTGCAACGCGACTGGGTGTTTATATGCCGCTCTTAATGACAGCAGCAGGCACAATTCGCCCGGCGAAAGTTTTGGTCTTAGGTGCCGGTGTTGCAGGACTCCAAGCTATTGCAACAGCCAAAAGATTAGGAGCCCATGTTGAAGCCTTTGATGTCCGTCCAGTGGTGAAGGAACAAGTGGAATCATTAGGTGCAAAATTCATTGAAGTGGAAGGTGAATCTGAGGAGGGCGTCGGTGAAGGTGGATATGCAAAAGAAACATCGGAAGATTATAAACGACGCCAACAAGAATTGATCCATGACCATATCAGTAAAACCGATGTTGTGATTACAACTGCCCTCATTCCCGGAAGACCTGCACCGCTGCTTATTCCTACAACCATGGTAGAAGCCATGAAACCGGGATCCGTCATCATGGACTTGGCTGCTGAAAATGGCGGCAATTGCGAATTAACCCGGAAAGATGAAGTGATTGAACACAATCAAGTCACGATAGATGGCACTTCCAACATACCCGGGACCATGCCGGTCCATGCCAGCGAACTGTATGCTAAAAATATCGCCGCTTTTCTCACCTATATGGTGAAAGAGGGTGAACTCAATTTGGACATGGAGGATGAAATTATTTCGGGATCACTTTTTACCCATGAAGGTGAAATCACCCATGAACCTACCCGTGAAGCAATGAATAATTAAGGCTGTCATATGGATATTAATATTTTAACTGTTTTTATTTTGGCGATCTTTGTTGGTTTTGAAATCATTACCAAAGTGCCGCCCACACTCCATACACCGTTAATGAGTGGTTCCAATGCTATTTCCGGGATTGCCATTGTGGGGGCAATTATTGCCACAAAAGTTACCAGTGGTGTTGGGACTTGGTTGGGATTAATCGCCGTAATTTTTGCCACAATCAACGTTGTAGGTGGATTCATGGTCACGGACCGCATGCTGAAAATGTTTAAACGAAATTAGGGGC
>CAXFCD010000099.1:0-2029 GCA_964001155.1 uncultured bacterium
AAAATGCATTTGTTAATATCCGCATATATGACCTAAAAGGACGACTGGTTAACACACTTGTGAGTAAGGGACAAACTGCTGGATACAAGGCTATTAAATGGGGTGGGGTTGATGATAAAGGTAAGGCTGTATCAGCAGGGATATATCTGTATGAGATTCAAACAGACGATTTCATTCAAACAAAGAAGATGATTCTTCTTAAATAATTAACCGAATCACATTACTACTATCTATTGGGTTGTTGTTTTGTTTGTAGGATGATTGGAAATGGTTAAGACTGTTGTTTTAGCTAAACCATTATAATCCCACAAACAATCCCAATAAATTCAGCCCGTTAGTTTTTATGAAAATATTAATTTCACAATTACCTCAATCACCCTGGTGGGGCAATGGTGTTCCGTTGTATGATGATAATCCTGCCATGCGTTTAGGTATAAAACCAGAACAAACACGCCTTCAAAAAGAGCGGGCAAACCTGATTTCAATTTTAAACGACCTGAATGTGGAGGTGGTCGAAATCCCCTTCCCCCAAGTTTATAACAGTGAGCCGCTGAAACATGATTTTGTATTCATTCGTGATCCCTTTATTTCCAATCAGGAAGGACTGGCAGTTATTTTAAGAATGAAGGAGCCCAGTCGCCGCGAGGAAAGTCTTATTGTAGGTCAGTTGCTGGCAGAGCTGGGCTTAGAAACCATCCATATTCCTGATAAACCAGGTGTATATGCGGAAGGCGGAGAATTTTATTTTTGTCCTGAGGAAGATATTTTATTCAGCGGACAATGCCGCAATAGTGTCTCAGGAATGGAGGCAGTGGCAGATGTGTTGAATGTGTCTGAACTGGTGGTGATTCAAAGTCATTCCTACCATTTGGATACTTATTTCACGCCTGTATTGAATCCAAAAGGAAAAGTCTGTGCCCTAATCCTTTGTATGGATATTATTTCGGTTAAGTCGGCCCGGGACTTGAATGAATTTGCAAAAAAGAAAGATATACCAATCATTGATATTCCTTTGGAAGATGCCATCGGTACACCAGACAAACCAGGCTCCTTTGCTGCCAACGCTCTACCGCTCCCCGGTGTATTGATCGGTCCCAATCATTTCTCTGACAAAACCATTGATGACCGCTTGGCAGAGATGGGCGTTCAGCGAATTGTTACACCTTCAACTCAATTTGAATTAAGCGGCGGAGCCATTCATTGTATTACCAATGAGATATAAAACAAAAAGGGACGATAAATCGTCCCTTTTTAATTTGAATAAACTTTGGATTATATTCCTAATCCTAGTCTAAAATTCATACTGCCAAATCCATTACTGCCTGGGATGACATCTTTCGCCAAGACTTGCCTGTAATAAACGGCACCGCTGAAGGTAAGGACTTTAAAAAATATCCCCGCATCAATATGTAGCCCACTGGATTCAACTGCATTTTCAGATAGATAGTCTGTTACAGCATTGTAGTCATATTCACCATTTTCAAGATTGGATGCACCACCAAATACAGCTTCTAGCATTTCTTGGTTTACCATTGGAGTGGAAACATTTTTATTCATCCCTAAACCACCATAAAGTCTTGCTTTTGCAAGAAATGGAATCCCTAAATCAAAGATCGATTTTTGGATGGTAATGAACATACTTCCTGCTGCAAATACAAATTCCTGTGTTTCGGATGGCGTAGCTGCATTCTCAAAGGTAAAGTTGTATTTATTGCCAGTGAAATTGTATTCAACATCAATATCTACAACCGGAATTATATCCAAATATAGGTAACCACCTAAACCGCCACCGTTTTCAAAACCATCATAAGCAAAACTGCCGACTTTTATCCCTTCCACCATAAGGTCAGAGCTCCCTGCTTCAACAGAAAAAGTACTTGAGTTAACACTTAATCCTAACCCGCCAATGGCAAAGGCAGATGCAGGCAGTGCAAACATCATAATGCAAATTAAAAATTTCTTCATTTTTATCTCCTTAGTATTCCAGTTAAAAAATTTTGCTAAGTTTACATTAAGTATGGATAGGAAA
>CAXFCD010000100.1:0-5281 GCA_964001155.1 uncultured bacterium
ATCCCAACCTTTGATGACGGAGCCAACTCCCAGAGTAAATGTATAGGGTTCTCGGCCGGGTTTCAGAGATGAATCAAAAACCGACCCATCTTCCAAACTACCAGTGTAATTCACAACGACCTTATTAAAATCTTGAGCTTGGAGTCCATCGCCAACGACAAGTTCCTCGATTTTGAGTCCATTATTCATTTGTTTTGTATCTCCTTGATAACATCCTGTACTGAATATCAATAACCCGGATAAAATTATTTTGTATGAAATTTTCATGTTTAGCTCGTTCCTCATCTCATAAAAAAGGGTTGTAAATTTACCGTCTTATGAATTCGCCACAAACGCTATTCGATTCCCATTTGCCGCCGTTGGCAGAACGGATGCGCCCAAAATCCATTGAAGCATTTTCCGGTCAATCTCATTTGGTAGATGAAGGGAAAATTCTTCATCGGCTCATGAATAATGCATCGCCTTTTTCCATGATTTTTTGGGGGCCGCCGGGGACAGGCAAAACCACTTTAGCTCGAATGATCGCTGATGCATCGGAAGCAAATTTTCGGGAATTGTCTGCTGTGTCCAGTGGTGTGAAAGATTTGCGAGAGGTCATTAAGGTTGCAAAAAGTAATCGGGACATAGGACAACAAACTATTCTTTTTATTGATGAAATTCACCGCTTCAGCAAAAGTCAGCAAGATGCACTCCTTCACGCTGTGGAAGATGGCACATTGATTTTAATCGGTGCCACAACCGAGAATCCATCATTCGAAGTGATTTCGCCTTTACTCTCACGATGTAGAGTTCTTACTTTAAAATCCTTAGAGAAAAATCATTTATCAAAAATTTTAGATTCTGCTTTTCAACAAGATGTCATTTTATCCAAAGATGATGTTTCAATTGGTGAATCTGAAAAAGAATTATTAATTCAATCTGCCGGCGGCGATGCCCGAAAAATGCTCAATACACTAGAAGTGGCAGCCAATTTGACTGGTGGAAAAGGACATATTACAAAAGCGGTTTTGGATGAAGCGATCCAGTCTAAAACGTTGATCTATGATAAACAAGGTGAATATCATTATGACACCATTAGTGCATTTATCAAATCGGTCCGTGGTTCTGATCCGGATGCGGCATTGTACTGGTTGGCTGTCATGCTTGAAGGCGGAGAAAAACCGGAATTCATTGCTAGGCGGCTTATCATTTTTGCCTCGGAAGATATTGGCAATGCGGATCCCAATGGTCTCACCCTGGCCACTTCCGGATTTCAGGCCGCCCACATGATTGGCATGCCGGAAGCATCATTGATATTGGCTCAAGTGACCACCTATCTCGCCAGTGCGCCCAAATCCAATGCCAGTTATAAAGCCATCAAAGCAGCGACAAAAGTGGTGAAAGAATCGGGAACACCTTCGGTTCCCTTGCATTTGAGAAATGCACCAACAGATTTAATTAAAGACATGGATTACGGCAAAAATTATGAATATCCTCATTCTCACCCAGACCATTTTGTGGATGTGAATTATTTCCCCAATGGTGAAGAGCAAACCTTTTACAATCCCACCAACCAAGGCCGGGAAGAGTGGATTCAAAAACGTCTAAAATCTCTTTGGAAAGACCGGTATTCTGAAAAATGAAAAAAATACTTTTCATATTTCTACTTTCATCTCTCATCTTTCCGGATAATCGATTGAGACTTAAAAAAGCCAACGTTCTGGAAAATAAAACTATCAACGGCGAATCGGTGAAATACATCTCCGGTAATGTAATTTTTACCAAAGGCACACTTACACTGAATTGTCAAGAGGGTCGGCATTACGAACGAAATGAATTGGCCATATTATACCGACAAGTCACTGCACTTCAAGAAGGACGAACCCTTACCTGCGACACATTGAAATTCTATTCTGCTGAAGACAAAATAATCAGTATTGGCAGTCCACACGTTTGGGATGCAGACTACGATCTGAAAGCGGATTCCTTGACAGTTTTTACAGAAATTGACAGTGGGGTGGCTTTGGGGAATGTTATACTAATTCAAAAAGGACAAATCATTTCAGCCGATAGAATCGAATACCAAAAAGACCCGGAACAGGATGGTGTTTCTTATATGGCTTATGGCAATGTGACCATCGAAGATTCATCCCGTATTGCCACTTGCGGCAAAGCAAAATATGACAGAACCAATGAAATCACCACTTTAGAAATTGAGCCGGAGATCACTGAAAACGGTCGGATTCTTTCCGGAGCAAAAATTGTCCTGACCTATAAAGAAGAAGAATTGGAAAAGCTCCATATTCCTAAAAAAGCATTCGCTCTAACGCCAATTCAAGGATATCAACAATCCAAATTTGATTCATTGGCTTTTGGTGATTCGTTGCAATTCGACGACCAAATGGAAGGCACACGGTTAACAAGTTTTTTCAAAGATGGTGCTATGGATTCATTGCGGATTGAAGGCATGGCGAAAACATTGTATCATGTATTTGAAGATTCGATTTACCAAGGGAAAAACAATGCAAGCGGCGACACCATTGTGATGAATTTTTTAGACAATGAGTTGGATCGTCTTCGCATCATTGGCGGGTCGGAAGGAAAGTATGTCCCCGATTCCGTTGCCAGTGATGTGGGCACTCCTGTTATATATTCCGCAGACCAAATCGAATACCGTCTGAAAGATGAAGAGTCAGATTTTTTAGGCCAAGCCAACATTCGCCATGACCGCACCAATCTAGAAGCGGGATTTGTCACGGTGAATTGGCAAACTCAAATGTTAGATGCCCTGCCTAAAGTTGAGGGCGATACCCTCAGTGAACCAATTCGTCCCGTAATCAAGGAGAAAGGTAAGGACCCCATGACCGGGGATGCCATGACCTACAATTTGGAAACAAAAAAAGGACGCGTAACGAAAGGCCACACCAAGGCAGATGATGGATTTTACACCGGAGACCAAATCCGAAATGAAACAACCAAAGTTTTCTTTATCGAAAGTTCCACATACACTACCTGTGATTTAGATACGGCTCATTTTCATTTTGAATCGCAAAAAATGAAAGTAATTCAAAATGATGTTGTCATTGCCAGGCCCATTATTTTGCATTTGGGACAAATTCCTATTTTTGGCATTCCATTGGGGATTTTTCCCCACAAAGGCGGTCAGCGCCATTCGGGATGGATTATGCCCTCCTACGGCGATACAAAAAATCGAGGGCAATACATCCAAGGATTGGGATTTTACTGGGCACCCAGTGATTATTGGGATTCAAAATTCACCATGGATTTCGGTGATCGGGAAGGTGCGGTGTTTAAGGCAAGAAATGTCTATCGCATGCGTTACAAATTCAATGGTGGACTTACACTGAGGAACCAGCAATATTTGAATGATTCGAGAAATATTGCCGATATTTCTGATGCTCGGAAAAGCAGCACCAATATCAAATGGAACCACAGTCAAAAACTCAGGAATAATCAAACCTTCAATGCAAATGTAACCTACTCCAGTAGCGGTGACTACAACTTCAGAAAAAAATACGGACAAACCGAAGCGGACCGGATGAACCAAAAAGCCATCTCAAATGTGTCCTATTCCAAACGGTGGCCTAAACACAAAAATTCACTCAGTGCAAGTTATTATTCAAATAGAGATTTGCTCATTGAAGATAAAGTGAATCCAATAAGCCCTTATTATGTGAGCCCGACCAAAGCGGGTACACAGCTTAATATTGTGAATCGTACCTTTCCTAAAATGTCTTTTCGACATGGACAAACTAATCTTGTTCCTACCACTGCAAAAGAGAAGAAATGGTTCAATACCATCACCTGGAATTATGGACTCAGCTATAACAGCAAGGATCGGGATTATTATGAATCCGTTTTCATAGACAGTTTGGATTCTTTTGGTTGGCTGGATTCCACCGGCAGCATGAATATCCAAAATGAACAAAACAGCGGTTGGGTTCATACCTCCGCAATCAATGCACCGCAAAAATTATTTAAATATATTTCGGTGAATCCCAGTGTGAATTTGAAATCGGTTTGGGTGGATGAAACTTATGCAGGCGTATGGAATGATTCTACCAACAAATTTGAAAAGTCGCTTCAGCAAGGATTCGCCACCCGAACTACTGGTTCCTTTTCCATGAATACCAACACACAGATCTACGGTCTTTTTCCTATTCCTTTAGGCCCTATTAGAGCGGTACGCCATGTGATGTCACCCTCTGTCGGTTATTCTTGGACGCCGGATTTTTCCAAGCCATTTTTCGGGAAAGACTTGGGCTATATATTGATGGAAACTGATTCATCCGGGAAAGAATATTTTCATGACAGATTTGCCGGAACCATGGCAGGCGGGACGCCAAGGTCGGAGCGAAAAGCCATGAATTTCAGTTTGAATAATGTTTTTCAGGCCAAGGTAAAAAAGGGGGAAGATGAGAAGAAAATTGACCTGTTGAGTTGGCGAATGAGCAGCAGTTATAATTTTGCGGCAGACTCAATGAATCTAGCTAATCTTCGTTCCACGGTGCGCTCAAAAATCGCAGGGAAATTGAATCTGGATTTGAACATGACCCATGATTTTTACCAATATGACACTGACCGTAGAAAACGAATCGCTGAGTTCAATATGAATGAAAATGGAATGATGGCACCACGGCTTACGTCCGCCAGGCTGTCCACCGGTTTTCGGTTCTCCGGAAAACGATGGACTGACAAAACTGAAGAAGAGGTTGATGAAGATACCACTGAAGTTGAAGAAGATTTAGCCGGCCCGGGACTGATCAATCCATTGCGAGGGATGCGGAATACGCTGAACAGCAAGGATCTGTGGCGAACCAATATCAGTTTGAGTTATTCTTACACAGCCACGAATCCGGAGAATCCCCGGAAAACGTTTTGGGTGAATACAAATTCATCTATCAATGTAACCCAAAAATGGCGGGTGTCTTATCGAGCAAGATTTGATTTGATTCAACGGGATTTAGTGAGCCATTCCTTTAACATCCACCGTGATTTGCACTGCTGGGAATTGTCTCTGCGCTGGACCCCCACAGGGCGAGGTCAGGGAATCAATTTTAAACTCAATGTGAAATCGCCAACGTTGAAAGATATTAAGATTGAGAAAAAATCCGGTGTCTTTTCAGGGCCTAGACTCTAGCCGGAAAAATTACCTGCCACGAAGGATGCCAAGAATCACGAAAGAGTAAAATCGAAAGTATTCTAATCATCATTATTCATTTTCTATTTTAATTTAGTTTTCACACACGTAAAACTTCGCGCTTCTTCGCGAACTTTGCGG
>CAXFCD010000101.1:0-9412 GCA_964001155.1 uncultured bacterium
CCGCCGTGATGCGTTCCCCTTTTTGAAGTACAAGCATTTTTTCTACAAAATGCTTCAATTCACGAACATTCCCTGGCCATTCGTATTGTTTCAAGACCCGAACTGCTTCAGGCATAAATCCACGATATAGAATGTCGTTTGACCTTGTGAATTCCAACGCGAATCGCTCCACCAACGGTCCAATATCTTCCACGCGATTTCTGAGAGCGGGGACGTCAATAGTCACTGTTTTTAATCGAAAATAAAGATCTTGTCGAAAGTCACCTTTTTTAACCAAGTCACCTAAATCTTTGTTGGTGGCTGCTATAACACGAACATCTGTATAGCGGGTCTTCGCTTCACCTACTCGCATGAATTCTCCACTTTCCAAAACACGAAGTAATTTCACCTGTGTTTCCAGCGGTGTTTCACCGATTTCATCCAAAAAAATGGTTCCTTTGTTGGCTTCTTCGAAATAACCTTTTCTGTCTTCACCAGCGCCGGTGAATGATCCTTTTTTATGTCCGAATAATTCGGACTCGATTATACCTTCTGGAATAGCACCACAATTCACAACCACCAAAGGATCATTGGCTCGTTTGCTTGCTTTATGGACAGCTTTTGCTACCACTTCTTTTCCAACACCGGATTCACCGGTGATTAATGCAGAAATATCTACCGGCGCCACTTGGGCAATCATCTCCAACACTTGACGAATGCCATCAGATGTCCCAATAATGCCGGATTGTTTTTGTAATCGATCAATGTCAATCATGACATGTTCCTTATTAGAATTTTGTTATTTAATGTTTTAATCATTTATAAATCTCCCAAGCGGATTGAATTAATGTATCCAAATCGGAATGTTCCGCTTTCCAACCCAAGAGTTCTTCGGCTTTGTTTGAGATAGCTACCACCTTAGCAGGATCACCATCTCTTCGCCCAACGATATCATAGGAAATTTCTTTTCCTGTAACATCTTTTGCTCTGTTTATCACATCCAATACAGAATGCCCTTCCCCTGTGGCGAGGTTCAATGTTAAATCTTTATCATGTTCACGAATATAATTCATGGCTTTGACGTGAGCAGTCGCCAAATCATTAACATGAATATAATCCCGAACACCGGTGCCATCGTGCGTATCATAATCATTACCAAAAACCTCCATTGTGTCTCGTGTACCATTGGCCACTTCCATGGTGATGGGAATCAAATTCAATGCATCTCTTTCCTGTCCACTGATTCGTCCTTTCACATCATATCCTGCCGCATTGAAATACCGCAGAGAAGCAAACCGTATTCCTTTTAATTCGCTGAACCATTGCAAATTTCGCTCAACTTGATATTTTGATTCACCATAATAACTGATGGGATTCACCGGATGATTTTCATCAATGGGAACATATTCCGGATTCCCGTACACAGCAGATGTGGATGAAAAGACAAAATGTCGAATACCATTCCGTGCACAGGCATTTAACAAATTCACAGAACCCATAACATTATTGAAGGCATATTTTTCAGGGTCGCTCATGGATTCACCTGCTGCTTTCCACGCTGCCATGTGAATGACTCCGTCAAAACCACCGTTCATCACATGATCCAAATCATCATCAGAATGGGTGCTCCCTTTTACGAAAGTTGCTCGTGGATCGATATTGATTTCCAACCCAAGGGACATATCATCCAAAATGGTTACTTCGTGCCCTTGGTCAATCAATTCAAAAACAACGTGAGAGCCAATATAGCCCGCTCCGCCTGTAACTAATATTATCATGAAACTGCTATTCCTAAGTCTTTTTCAAATTCTTCGATTTCGTCGCGAATCTTTGCCGCTTTTTCAAATTCTAAATTTTCCGCCGCTTCTAACATGGCTTTCCGCAATTCCACCAAAATCATCTGTTTTTCTGTTTCCGGGAGATGATCTTTGTCATAACCTGGGACATAGACGTCTTCTTCTTCTGTCATGGAATCGGCCACCGCTGTGGATGTCATTATTTCGTCAACAGATTTGTAAATGGTCTTGGGTTGGATGCCATGTTTTTCATTGAATTCGGACTGAATCTTTCGCCGTTGATTTGATGTATCAACCAGATTTTGCATGGCTTCAGTAGTTTTGTCTCCATATAAAATAACTAGTCCATCGATATTTCGAGCAGCACGACCGGCTACCTGTAACAGTGAACTTTTTGATCGCAGGAACCCTTCCTTGTCTGCATCCAAAACAGCTACGAGACTCACTTCAGGGAGATCCAATCCTTCTCGAAGCAAATTAATACCAACTAAAACATCAAATTCGCCCATCCGAAGTTCTCGTAGAATTTGGACTCGCTCTAATGTATCAATATCAGAATGAAGATAACGAACCATGATGTTGAGTCCGGTTAAATATTCCGTGAGATCTTCTGCCATGCGTTTGGTTAATGTTGTAATCAAGGTTCGTTCTTTCCGTTTGGCTCGAAAGCGAATTTCCCCCACTAAATCATCAATTTGTCCTCGTGTTTCCCTAATGTCCACTTCAGGATCCAATAAGCCCGTGGGACGAATAACTTGCTCAACCACTACACCATTACAAAGTTCCAATTCACGGTGAGATGGTGTTGCAGATGTAAAAATTATTTGTTTCTGTGCTTTAAAGAATTCATCATATTTCAAGGGACGGTTATCCAATGCACTTGGCAAACGGAACCCATGTTCAACCAAGGTTTCTTTCCGTGCTCTGTCGCCGTTATACATTCCTTGGATTTGGGGTAATGTCACATGAGATTCATCCAAAATGGTGAGTGAATTGTCCGGGAAAAAGTCCTGAAGTGTGTAAGGTGTTTCACCCGCTTTACGATCGGCAAAAAATCGAGAATAATTTTCAATCCCAGAACAGTATCCTAACTCTATCATCATTTCAATATCAAAATTGGTGCGCTGCTCCAAACGCTGTGCTTCTAACAGTTTATTATTTGATCGAAGGAGATCTAACCGCTCAGTCAATTCCTGGCGGATTTCGCCAATCACACGTAAAGTTGTTTCTTTATCGGTGACAAAATGTTTTGCCGGAAAAATGACTGCTGTATGGATTGTTTCACTGATTTCACCAGTTAATGGATCAAACTTGGTAATGGAATCCACATCGGTGCCGAATAACTCAATTCGAATACATTTATCTTCATAGGCTGGAAACACTTCAATTACATCGCCGCGAACACGGATATTTCCACGCTCCAATACTTTATCATTCCTGGAATAATGAATATTGATTAAACTGGATAAAAATCTGCGTCGGTCCAGCACATCACCGGTGGAAACTGTAACGGATCCTTTGTTATACTCTTCCGGAGAGCCGATACCATAAATACAGGAGACTGAACTGACTACGATCACATCTTCCCGTGCCATAAGAGAACTGGTAGTCTTGAGCCGCAGTTTATCTATCTCTTCATTGACAGACATATCTTTTTCGATGAAGGTGTCCGTCACGGGCAAATACGCTTCCGGTTGATAATAATCATAGTAAGAAATAAAATATTCCACTGCATTATCGGGAAACAGTTGCTTGAATTCGCCATAGAGTTGTGCTGCCAATGTTTTATTGTGACTCATGATTAGAGTCGGTTTTTGGACCGCTTGAATCACATTGGCCATGGTGAACGTCTTTCCGGAACCTGTGACACCCAGCAAGGTTTGGTATTCATCACCACGATTGACACCCTTCACTAATTCTTCAATGGCTTGAGGCTGATCTCCCTGTGGCGTGAATTCGGAGTTAATTTTAAACTCTGCCATAATGTCTAAATTACGGACATTTACTGACGAGGGTCAATGGCAGACTTTAATTGGATTAATATTAAGATTTTGGATTATTATTAAGAGTTAGGAATTAGGATTTGGAAAAAGGTAGAACGATATTTTGTTTCGAAGGTTCTTATTATTTTCAGATATGACTTTTGACCAATTTATTGAATCTTTGAATAACGAAAATCCTTCGAGAAATATTAGCCAACTTTTGGAAGCGCTTTGGTGGGAGAAAAAAGGCTATTGGACCAAAGCCCACGAAATCACACAAGAGATACATACAAAAGAAGCTGCCTTGGTTCATGCCTATCTTCATCGACGGGAAGGTGATTTATCCAACGCCAACTATTGGTACAGAACTGCAGGAGAATCGCCTTTCAAAGGAACAATGGATGAAGAGTTGGATTTTTTATCCAAATCACTGCTTTAGTTTTTGTGCAGTTCCTATAACTTCTTCTCCAACCTTGATCGGAATTCCCGTTTCTCCTTGTATCACTTCCGGTGTGAGTTTTGCAATTGCTTCAGGGCCATCAAATGTTTGGAGTAATTTTTCCAATCGCTTCTTCCCCATCCCAGGAATTTTTGAGAAAACAGACATAACCATATCTTTGTTTCGTTTTTGTCGTTGAAATGTAATGGCGAACCGGTGAGCCTCATCTCGAATCCGCCGTAATAAAATGAGTCCGGGACTTAGCTTATGAATGGATTGAGCTTCGGGATTTCCCGGAACAAAAACTTCTTCTAATTTTTTAGCCAATCCTACCACAGGAATATAATCCAATCCCAATTCCCTTAAGGCGGAAACAGCCATACTCAACTGCCCTTTCCCACCATCAATTAAAATGAGATCCGGGAATGGTTTTTCTTCTTCTTTAACTCGTTTATACCGACGAAAAACCACTTCTCGCATGGCGGCAAAATCATCAATCCCGGATACAGTTTTCACATTGAATTTTCTGTATTCAGTTTTTCGGGGTTTTGTATCAATAAAACAAACCATGGAAGCCACCGTATTTGTGCCACTCAAATGAGAAATATCAAATGCTTCGATTCGTTTCGGTGGTACATCCAAATTCAAATCTTCTTGAAGTTGACTCAACATTTTTGGAATTTGTTCTTTTCGCTTTTCTCGCTTTATGATCCATTCACCTAACAGCAATTTTGCATTTTGCATGGTGATTCTAAGTTCTTTGGCTTTTTCTCCTTTTTGGGGAAAAAGAAAATGAACTGCGCCATTCCGCTTTTCACGTAGCCATTGATTTAATTCTTTTTCATCTTCAGGATTCATCTGCAGAGCAATTTCTTTCGGGATAAAATCGCTATCCAAATAAAATCGAGTTATGACCGTTTGCAGAGTTTCGCCATCTTGATCTGTAAGCCCTTGGAGCGAAACTTTTTCTCGACTAAAAATGCGTCCATTTCGAATTCTTATAATCACAGCAACACCGAGTGAGTCTTCCCTAGCCAAGGCGATTACATCTCTTTCTTCAAAATCGGTAGCAACTTGACTTTGTTTTTCTTTAAAAGACTTAATGGCGCTTAATTGATCTCTATAAATTGCTGCTTCTTCATATTGTTGGTTTTTCGACGCTTCTTTCATCAACTGAGAAATGTAGGTTTCAGTCTCTTTTGTTTTTCCTTTCATGAAACCTTCAACACGATTTACCATTTCACCATAATTTTCTTGTGAAACAAGTCCTTCACAGGGGCCTTCACATTTTTTTATATGATAATCGAGACACAATTTTACTTTTTTCTCGGCGATGACTTTTTCATCTAAATAGAAACTACAACTGCGGATTGGGAATACTTTGTACAACGCTTTTAATGTCATTCGCAATCGTCCTACGTCAGTGAAAGGTCCATAATATTTTGAACCATCTTTAACAATTTTTCTCGTCAATAATACTTGGGGATACGGTTCCTTTGTAATTCGGATGAATGGATACGTTTTATCATCTTTTAAATCAATATTGTATTTCGGTCGGTGCGTTTTGATCAAATTCGCTTCTGTCATGAGAGCTTCTACTTCATTCCGGACGACGATCCATTCTAAATCAGTAATATTCCGAACTAAAGAAATAGTTTTGGCTTGTTGGTATTTTTTACTTTGGAAATAAGATCGAACGCGATTTCGGAGGTTTTTCGCTTTCCCGATATAAATTATTTTTTCATCCGTGTTGAAAAATTGATAAACACCCGGTTTGGTCGGGAGTTGCTTCAGTTTATCTTGAATTAGGCCATTCATAGAGAATTGAAATTACACAATTTTAAAAATATCAGATAACCAAGTTAAATCGAAATTCACATTTAGGAATTTATGTAAAATGGGTATTTTTCAATGAATCAATGTTTAATTTGGATATTTTTCTCTCGAATAACACCGTTCTCATTGTAGATTTAGCAAGGGATTACAATGGATAAAATTTCATTTGGTTTATATAAGGAAGGATGTTTATTCTCCACGGGTAAGAAAATCAAAATTGCCGGGTAATCCGAGCGGTAAATCAAGAAAAAATAACATTTCTCAATTTCTATGCGTAAAACACTGATTGTTTTAATGATATCATTCTGTGTAATGCTGTTTGCACAGTCTCAGTCCAAAAAGCAAAAGCGGAAAATATATCGCACTCAAACTGGTGCAATTATCGAAGCGCCAAAGCCACTTTTTGATCGTGGAACAAAAAAGTCCAAACCCACCTTAAAAAGTGTTCAATCAAAGGCACAACTTGAACGGATGGAGTTACAATTTCAGGATGATTTGGAGACTTTAAAATCAAGGATTGATGAATTATATGAGACGGCCGAGAATCGTCCAATAGACACGGTTTTTATCTATACAACTACAGCCCTCTATGATACAGTGACAGTATATGATACTTCCTTTATTTATACAAATGCCACTACAACTGTTTACGATACTGTTGTGATGATAGATAGTGTTTATATCAATCAATATGATACTACAACGATTATCCAAACGAATATGGACACTGTCGTGGTGTTAGACACATCCTTTGTTTTCAACTATGATACAACCTATGTCCGAGATACGGTATGGGCCTTTGCACGAGATACAACTTACGTTTATGATACAAGTTGGGTATTTGCCTATGATACCACTGTGATCCGGGATTCCCTCTGGCTCTTTGCTTTTGATACCACTTTTTTTTACGACACTTTACGTATTTTTAATAATGATACTGTAACAATTCATACGCATACATCCGGTTTCGCCCCCGATATGTCGGTAGGGGAGCGATCCAAATTTCCGAAATGGAACACCCTGGATGATGCGATACGTGCCAGAGACAATGGTGATCCAACAGCACAGGAATGGATCAATAAGGCAATTTATGAGGCCGGTGGTAATTGGACCCTAGCTAGTGATGAATATAAAAAATTGCAAAAGGTTTATTCATCAGATTTGGTAAAGCAAATTTTATACCAACCCGATAATAGCCGTATAGGTCCGGAAATGAAATACAGGTCAGTCGTTTTTGACACATTGAAAATTGTGACTTTCGACACCACAGTTGTTAAGGATACCGTCCGTGATCTTTATAAGCAAACCTATGTCAAATTTGACACAACAAAAATCGCAAATCGTAAAGATATCATTGCAAGGGTAACGCCACCGGGGCATGAACTCATCCTCCGTTATCATACCAATGGAAATGTCCGAGAACGAGGTTTAATGAAAGATTCAAAAAGAAATGGGCTTTGGACCTTTTATGATAAAAATGGTAAAGAAATTCGTAAAACAACCTACAAAAACGGACAAATAACCACCGATAAAGATCTGAATGCTATGATCCAAAATCCCATGGAGGAAACAACGGTCAGAAAGGAAAAGAAACAGGAAAAATCCAAAGCAAAAAAATCTAGAAAACTCCTTATATTCCCTAAAAGGAAAAAATAAACAGAATTCATGCAATAGTGGCTATTTCGGCTTTTCTGCTAATTCTACCAATATTCCCCCAGTTGATTGGGGATGAATAAATACCACTTTAAATCCTTCAGCCCCTATAGTCGGTTCATCACTTAAAACCTGAATTCCTGATTCTTTGAGTTCTTGGATGGCTTCCAAAATGTTATCCACTTCAAAACATACGTGGTGAATTCCTGGACCACGTTTTTCTAAGAATTTTGAAATGGGGGAGTCCTGACCAGTCGCTTCCAATAATTCAACCTTTCCCTGCCCCGTATCATATATATCTGTGATAACGCCCTGGTCCTCTACTACTTCAGTCGACCGGTGCTCAATCTTAAAAATATGCTTCCAAAATGGTGAATCCTTCTCTAAGTCTTTGACAGCAATTCCTAAATGTTCAATACCGAGTATTTTCATTTTTTATTTAATCCTAAAACTAATATGGAAAATTTATAATAAGTATTCTGAATCAGAATTTAACCTTATTCCCATTCCCTTTCCGTTTTCCAATTCCAATCGTCCATCTATCACTTTAACGCCAAGATATGGGTCATTGTTGATGAGCAAATTTCCATCCAAATCAGCGGCATCCACTTCACCGGCCAATTGTGCAGCTGCTGTAATACCGACAGATGATTCTACCATACAGCCCAACATGATTTTCATATCATGAAATTTTGCAAGATTAATCATCCTTTTCCCTTCCTCTATTGAACCGCATTTCATGAGTTTAATATTGATTCCGTCAAAGGCATGGGCAATATTTGGAATATCAAATGAATTGATGCTGTTTTCGTCTGCATATAGTGGTAATGGAGAACTTTCCATTAAGCGAGCGGATTCCCCCAATTGATCTGCTTGAAAGGGTTGCTCAATAAATTCCACATTTCGATCTGCGAGCCATTTACACATATCCAAAGCTGTTTCATAATTCCATCCTTCGTTGGCATCTATTCGAATTAATTTATCGGTCTCCTTCCGAATTTCTCTGATAATATCTTTGTCCAAATCTGGTGTGCCTAATTTTACTTTTAGAATTTGGTACGGTGCCGCTTCTTCGATCTTTTGTGCAATTTCATCCAAATCACCAATGGCGATAGTAAAACTGGTTAACGGTATCTTTGATGTATCCATTTCTAATAACTCATGAATTGGCTTTTCACACTTTTGTCCCCACCAATCCCATAATGCCATGGAGAATGCTGCTTCCAGCGCCTTGATGCCATCCAGTTGTGGCAAAATGAAATTCCAAATTGTTTCCCTGTGTGAACAATCTTCAGGCAGTTTTACTTTTTGTTTTAAAACCGAAAGAATTCGTTCCGTTGATTCATTATATCGCAAAGAGGGCGCTGCTTCACCTCGTCCAATTATATCCCCATCTTGAATAAATATATAAACAATGTCATACCAGTTGTGAGCGCTACGAGCAATCCCGAATGTATGTTTGAGTTGGATTCGGTATGTGGTGAAGGCTATTTCCATGCATCCATGGCTTGTTCTATTGCATCCACCAATTCTTTCCCACCAAATCGAATCATGTCTGTGACGGGCATTTGATACCTATCCCGGGCAGAATTACAGGTCTCCAAAGCCAAGTCATCATGTAATTTCAAAGTGAGATAATTCATACCAAGAAAATTGGTATTTTTAAAGGGACTCATCAAATCTAAATGCAGTTGGAGCATATCTTTTATGTCGGGAAAGGGATAATC
>CAXFCD010000102.1:0-14170 GCA_964001155.1 uncultured bacterium
ACAATATTCAGTGCAAAGAGTGGTTTGCCGCCCATGGCATAAATATCAGACAATGCATTGGCTGCGGCGATTTGTCCAAATTGATAGGGTTCATCCACAACGGGTGTGAAAAAGTCCACTGTTTGGATAATCATTTTTCCATCATCAAGACGTACGGCGGCTGCATCGTCGGCGCCATCAAAGCCCACAACGACGGAATCATGTGTTGGCATGTTAAGATCACCCAGAACCTGGGCCAGGTCACCCGGACCAATCTTACATGCTCATCCAGAACCGTGGCTCAAGGTGGTGAGCCTGATTTTATCTCTGTCAGTCATTTAAAAATATTGGGATTAAGATTCGTCCGGCGCCAAGGCGATCAGGCCGTCATCTGGTGTCAAGGTGAACATATCACTTTTATCAGGGATGAGAGAAATACCAAACATTTTATCTTTTTCCTGATGGTCTGAATGGAGTTGAACACCCAAGATTACCTCCTGGCGAAGTTTGGCGGCCTGAACGCATTCACCATAGGGAACCGTTATGGATTCTTTCCCATCAAATGAAAAATAATAGGCGGCTGGTTTAATATAAAGTTCACTGCCTTCTGCCTGGAATAGATCATCATAAACGTCCAAGGCCAATGGTTCTTCTGAAACCTGGGCCATGATTTGGGATACAAACTGGTTCGACACCATAAAATCTTCCACGCCACTATTCAGGATAATATCAATATTTTCGCTGTCCATGACCTCGGTGATGAGTTTTGGCCACTTAGTTGCGTTCGATTCTCTCAAAATTTGTCGAACCCTTATCAACAAGGAAATGACAAAGGCATCCATTTCTTCAATGGTAGTTCCACCGGGAGAAAGAATTAGTAAACTGTCAAAATTTTGGGGTTCAATATCGTTCAACCGATTCAAATCATTAAAATCCATTTGATGGATGGAAATATTCAATTCTGGATAATGCTGCAATAAATTTGATCTGAAAGATTCCATTCCACTATTTTTATCAGACACATAGGTACACAATTCGGAACCTGCCGGCAGATAACTGCATAATTTTTCCATGATGATTTCGGTTTTGGGTGTCCAATTCAGAAGTGCTACTCGCTGTTTTCTAAGGTTGGTTTCAATCTGTGGAATTTCAGATGTTTGAGCCTCAAATACCGGTTCATTGTGATAAAAAATTGTTGAATCATCTTCAGCAAAAACAATCAATTCATCCTCATCTTTTACAGGTTTATCCGGTGGTGGATTTAGTAAAATTTTTCCATCACCATCATGGATACCCATGGGTGTACTGCTTTTAAACCGATTCGTTGCTTCACCAAAATTGAGGTTGCCACCCCAACCTTCATCCGGCTGATAAAAATAAAATTCATTCCCGTCAAATCCCACCATATCACTATAGACAACGGAGAGCCCATTGCGGCTCAGGGCCAATTGGGCAATCATTCTTGAAAGAACGCTGACTTCATTGAGAGCCTTCACAGTGCTATTGGAAATATGTTCTGCTAAATCACGATCCCGGTCAGAATGGATTTCACATACAATGGGCGGATGTTCTTCTCCATCACATACAGCGATAATAGACATGATAGATTTGAGGACCAATGCGTCGGCCAATTTTCTTTCTGACTCAGGCCGCCAACTTGCAGCACTATTCATAATAATGATTGACTTGGCATGATCCGCATTTACCTTTTTCAAATTATTGATATTGGTTACAACGCCGGACCTTGTAATAATTCTCGTTGTTGCAAAATCTGTTATATTGTCCCGAATTAGATTGTCCATATCCTCCTTATCGTCTTCCGCCAGAATCACAACTGCCGCGTCCGGTTCCGATTCATTGGCTTCGATCAATTCCCGAATAATTTCAATGATTCGATCACCAAATCCTAAAATAAGTGTATGTTCTTTTTCCAGAACCAAACTTCTGCCTCGACGGAGTTCAGCTAACTTCGCTTCAAAAACGCTGGTGATGAAAGCAACCATACTGGAGAAAAGGACCAACCCAACCAGCACACCAATGATAGATGTCAATTTTGCTGCCCAGTTGCTATCGCCATCAGATTCGGCGGCGGAGCCTTCCATAACGGCCACATAAACCCGCCAAGGGATCTCCAACCAACTGCTCAAGGTTTCATCCGGTACAAATATATTTGCAACAAGCCGCAGGGATACCATGACCAGGAAACCACCGGTAAAAAGGGCCAATAAAGCCAAAAAAATAGAGGATGAACCCCTAGACATGAAATTATCTATGCCATAGCGAATTCGCATCCCTAAGGGATAAGAAGATTTTTTACTCATAGGAAATGGGTGAATAATTCATTAGTACACAAGTTGAATCTTAAAAAATTTTTAGCCAAGAAAGGGAATTAATTTCTTTCTCCCACTTAAATCAGCTTGGTAAATTAACGAACGTATTTTTACGGAATATTCAAAAAACAATAGTTCAATTTACCAACCCGCAAAAATTCCAATCCGCATCGGGACACTAATCCTTTAATCCAACCTACAGACATATGGGAAAAACATTCAAAACAATTGATGAAGCCGTTATTCGGTTTGCCGGAGATTCCGGTGACGGAATGCAGTTGACCGGCGGCCGATTCACCGAAACAACTGCAATCGTTGGAAATGACCTGAGTACTTTACCGGATTTCCCGGCCGAGATTCGTGCTCCAGCCGGTTCCTTGGCTGGTGTCAGTGCATTCCAAATCAAATTTTCTTCCAAGGACATTCACACACCCGGAGATAAACCCGACGTTTTAGTTGCCATGAACCCGGCAGCTTTAAAAGTCCACCAGAATGAATTGATTCCCGGCGGAACCATGATTGTTAATACAGATGCATTCACCAAAAAGAATTTGAACTTTGCCGGTTACGAATCCAATCCAATCGAAGATGGTTCACTGGACGATTATTTCACTGTCATTCCCATCGAAATGAATAAAATGGTGACGGCTGCCTGTGAAGGTTTGGATATGTCCCCCAAACTGGTAGGCCGCACGAAAAACTTTTTCGCTTTAGGTGTTTTGTATTATATGTATGATCGTCCGCTAGAAGCGACGGAATCCTGGCTGAAGAAAAAGTTTGCCGGGAAAGATGCCATCATTGAAGCAAACGCCCGAGCCTTAAATGCCGGTTACAATTATGGGGATACAACTGAAATCTTCATGAACCGGTATAAAGTGGAAAAAGCAACCTTACCATCGGGTACCTACCGGAATATGAATGGGAACCTGGCCACATCTTTAGGTCTGCTTGCTGCATCAGAAAAATCCGGATTGAATTTATTTTACGGTGGATATCCGATCACACCGGCCAGTGATATTCTCCATACTTTAGCAGCATGGAAGCACTTCGGTGTGCAAACATTCCAGGCCGAGGATGAAATTGCAGGTGTTGCTTCTGTGGTAGGCGCTGCTTTTACAGGGAATTTGGCTGTAACAGCTACCTCCGGTCCTGGTATTGCCTTAAAAGGTGAAGCCATGGGGTTAGGTATTATAACAGAATTACCTATGGTGATCATCAATGTTCAACGGGGCGGCCCAAGTACAGGACTTCCAACTAAAACTGAACAATCAGATTTGAACCAAGCTTTGTATGGCCGGAATGGTGAAGCACCAATGCCGGTGATTGCTGCTGCTACACCGGGGGATTGTTTTTATTCCGCATATGAAGCATGTAAAATTGCACTCAAATACATGACACCGGTGATGTTGCTGACAGATGGATATTTGGCCAATGGTTCCGAACCATGGATGATACCTCAAATGGATGAATTAGATGACATAGATGTTGAATTCGCACAAGGGGAAAATAATGGTGATGAATTTCTACCCTATTTACGGGATGAAAAAACCTTATCAAGGCCTTGGGCTATTCCTGGGACACCGGGTTTGGAACATCGTGTGGGCGGTATCGAAAAAGCGGAACACACAGGCCATGTCTCCTATGATCCTGAAAATCACCACAAAATGGTCGAATTAAGACAGGCTAAAGTGGATCGGATTCAACAGGATATTGCACAGACGGAAGTCTTTGGTGAAGACCACGGCGAAATGCTTGTATTGAGTTGGGGTGGAACCTTCGGTGCTTGCCGTTCTGCAGTAGAATCCATGCAAGATGATGGCATGAAAGTATCTCATGTACACTTGCGTTGGATCAGTCCCTTGCCTAAGGACTTGGGAGAAATTATCATTGGTTTCAAAAATGTATTGGTTCCGGAGATCAACCTGGGGCAATTGTTGCGGTTGATTCGTTCTGAATATTTGGTGGATGCTAAAGGCCTCAATCTTGTTCGCGGCCGGCCGATTGGCGCTTCATCCATTATAGAAAAAGTGAAAGAAACATTGGGATAAATTATGACTGAAGTTCAAACACCTACATTAACCAAAAAGGATTTCGAATCAGATCAGGCAGTTCGCTGGTGTCCGGGATGTGGTGATTATGCCATCTTAGCCCAAACCCAAAAGAATATGCCGACCTTTAACCGGAAAAAAGAAGACTTTGTATTTGTGTCGGGGATTGGTTGTTCCAGCCGGTTTCCGTATTACATGAATACCTATGGCTTCCATTCTATCCATGGAAGAGCGCCGGCGGTAGCAACAGGTGTAAAAATTGCCAATCCGGATTTGTCTGTTTGGATCGTCACCGGTGATGGGGATGGATTATCCATCGGCGGCAACCATTTTATGCACGCCTTACGGCGGAATATGGATATCAATATTCTCATGTTTAATAACCGGATCTACGGGCTGACGAAGGGACAATATTCCCCGACTTCAGAACAAGGAAAAGTGACCAAGGCAACACCTTATGGCTCCATTGATTTTCCGTTGAATCCGCCCTCATTGGCTTTAGGTGCACAGGCAACTTTTGTGGCCAGGACTATCGATCGCTGGCAGAAGCATTTAGCAGAAATGTTAGAGCGATCTTATGGGCATGATGGCGGGTCTTTTATCGAGATATACCAAAATTGTAACATTTTCAACGATGGTGCATTTGAAGAATACACAGGTTCGGAAAAGTTTGACAATGTGATCGATTTGAAACATGATGAGCCCATGATATTTGCCAAAGGCACCAAAGGGATCAAATTGGATGGCTCTAAGGCAATTGTAGTTGATATGGAAAAACACAGTACCGATGAAATTCTAGTCCATGATGAAACCAACCTGGACTTGGCTCACATCATCGCTAACTGGACAACTCTTCCAGATTTACCGGAACCTATTGGCGTCATCTATTCTATTGACAAACCTACCTACAATCAGGAAATGGTAGACCAGGTGGAAACTGCGAAAAAAGTGAAAGGTGAAGGGAGCGTCCAAGATCTTTTGAATGCCGGTGATACTTGGATCGTAGATTAATATGAGTACACGCACTGAACGGGACAGTATTGGCCCGGTTGAGGTGCCTACGGATCGGTATTACGGCGCCCAAACCCAACGGTCATTTGATAATTTTAAAATTGGGGATGAACGGTTTCCCCGGGAATTCATTCGTGCTTATGGGATTCTGAAAAAAGCTGCAGCCACGGTGAATCATGATTTTGGTAATTTGGATGATTCAATCAAAAGCATGATCAACAATGCTGCAAATGAGGTCATCGAGGGCAAGTTGGATGACCACTTTCCTCTGGTGGTTTGGCAAACGGGAAGCGGGACCCAAACCAATATGAATTTCAATGAAGTGATTGCCAATCGTGCCATTGAAATGTTGGGTGGAGAATTAGGCAGCAAAACACCGGTCCATCCCAATGACCATGTGAATATGAGTCAATCCACCAATGATACATTTCCAACCGCCATCAATATTGCCGCTGTTGAGAGTGTGCACCACCACTTGATGCCGGCGATGAAATTACTCCGGGATGCTTTGGAAGATAAGGCAAACGCATTTGATCAAATTGTAAAATTAGGCCGAACACATTTGCAAGATGCAACGCCCCTTAGTTTGGGGCAGGAATTTTCCGGATATGTATCTGCCTTGGATCATGGATTGAATCGGTTGGAAAAAGCCTTGGAACATTGTTATGAATTGGCTATGGGCGGGACGGCTGTTGGAACAGGCATCAATTCTGTTGAAGGTTTTGGAGAAGCATCTGCGAAAGAAATTGCGGAACTCACTGGACTTCCTTTCCGAACCGCAGACAATAAATTTGAAGCGTTGGGTGGTCAAGACAGTATTGTAGAACTGTCCGGAGCATTGAAAGTCATTGCAGCTTCCTTATTTAAAATCGCTAATGATATTCGCTGGTTAGCTAGTGGTCCTCGGTCCGGTATTGGTGAAATTTCCTTGCCAGCAAATGAGCCGGGCTCATCCATCATGCCGGGAAAAGTGAATCCAACTCAATGTGAAGCTCTCACCATGCTCTGTACACAAGTCATGGGAAATGATGCCACCATCACTTTCGCCGGTGCTTCCGGGAATTTTGAATTGAATGTGTATCGTCCGGTTTTGGCTTACAATATTTTACAATCTATTCGATTATTGACGGACGGCTGTCGTTCCTTTGCGGAAAATGCGGTTACCGGGATTGAACCAAACAAGGAAAGAATAGATCGAAATCTTTATGATTCACTCATGCTTGTTACGGCTCTGAATCCACACATTGGGTATGATAAAGCTGCAGAAGTTGCCAAAAAGGCATTCAAGGATAAATCCACGCTTCGGGAAGCCATTATGGAATTAGGCTACATGTCCGGAGAGGATTTTGACCGCTTGGTCCGGCCGGAACAAATGATCCATCCCCGGAAGAAAGACTGATCCGCAGGAACTTTTTTCACTTTTTTCTGTATTTCTTCAAAATCCTTGTGTAGTGCAACAAGGGTAAAGTGTAAATTTTCTCATGGCTAACCCTTCCACATCCATTGATGTCAGCCGAATCTTACGGCGATGCCTCATCGTCATATTTATTGGAATGATCGCTGTATTGGGCGTGGTCATTCTCTTGTCCAAAAACCTTCCTTCCCTTGAACAATTAGAGAATTATGATCCTGATTTAGTAACACGGATTTATTCCGCTGATGGAAAAGTGTTGAACGAATTGTTTGTCCAAAAACGTGTTTTTGTGGAATTGGATAAAATCCCAACGCATATGCAGAATGCAGTGGTTGCTTCAGAGGATCGGCGATTTTATGATCACTGGGGATTGTCTCTCCGAAGTGTCGCCCGTGCAATCATGATTAATACACTATCCATGAGTTATCGCCAGGGATTCTCAACTCTAACTCAGCAGTTAGCTCGAAACCTTTATAAATCCGTTGGTTTTGAAGATAGTGTTATTCGAAAAATCAAGGAGGTCATTACAGCGATTCAAATCGAGCGGACTTACACCAAAGATGAAATTTTAGAAATGTACCTGAATACGGTTCACTTCGGTCATGGCACCTACGGCGTGGAAGCGGCAACGAAGCGATTTTTTGGGAAAGAATCAAAAGACTTGGCAATAGATGAATCAGCTTTATTGGTTGGATTATTGCCGGCACCGGCCAGTTATTCACCGATCCATCATCCGGATAGAGCCATTCGCAGGCGGAACACAGTGCTGCGGCTCATGAAAGACCAAAATTATCTGCGGGTGAGTGAATATGAGGAAAACAGGGTCAAAACTTTAGAATCTGTCCAAGAGCAAACCAAAAGGGGTATGGCACCCTACTTTACGGAATATGTCCGCCGATTGCTTGAAAAAGAAGATGAAGTCCTGGATGTGAACATTTATCGTGACGGATTGAAAATTTATACCACCTTGGATTCGCGATTGCAAACCGTTGCGGAGGATGCAGTGATGCAATCCGTTCGGGATGACCAAAAAAAATTGAATCGTCGGTTATTTAATAATCGAGAAGAATTTGAAGATTTGGCTTATTTAACTATTTATCCTGAAGACACACTTAAAATGATGATGGCCGGTGAACAGGAGCTCTATAAAGATTTGCGGGACAAACTTTTGGTCCAATGTGCTTTTGTTGCTTTGGACCCCAAAACAGGTAGGATCTTGGCCATGGTGGGCGGCCGGCCCGATTATCATGACCAATATAACCGTGCGGTCCAGGCCAAGCGTCAACCCGGTTCTGTATTTAAACCGTTTGTCTATACAACTGCATTGGATAACGGCTATCCTGTCACGGAACAATTATTGAATCAACCTGTGGTGCTAAATGTGCAAAATGTGGATGGATCCTGGGTAAAGTGGAAACCCCAGAATTACGATGGAAGTACCGGCGGACTCACCACACTTCGGGAAGGATTGCGAAAATCCTTAAACTTGATTTCCGTCAGAATGGTACAACAAGATTTTGCACCCTCAGAACAAGTAAAGCGGACAGCCCAACGCATGGGCATTTCAACAGATATTCGTGCAGTGGATGCATTAGCCCTGGGAACATCGGAGGTCCATCCATTGGAGATTGTTTCTGCTTATGCAGCTTTTGCGAATCGCGGTGTGTATGCCAGGCCGATCGCCATCACACGGATTGAAGACCGCTATGGCAATGTATTGAAGGAATATTTCCCGGAACAGAAAGAAGTCCTGAGCGAAGAGACAGCTTATTTAATGACGAGTCTTCTGCAAACCGTCATGGATCGCGGAACCGGTGGCAGTGCCCGTTGGAAATATAAATTTAGTCGTCCCGCCGCAGGAAAAACTGGAACCACCCAAGGTTGGAGTGATGCTTGGTTCGTGGGATTTACGCCGCAGATCGCTGCAGGAGCCTGGTTTGGTGTAGACGATTTTCGTGTACCTTTAGGTCCTGGACAGGACGGCTCCCGAGCGGCATTACCTGCTTGGGCCAGGTTTATGAAAGCTGCTCATGATACATTGGATTTACCCACTCATAAATTTGAAAAACCTGAGGGAGTGGCATATAAAGAAATTTGTTCTGTTTCCAAAAAAACGCTCCTGCCGGCTTGCCCCATAGAAAAAGAAATATTTAAACAAGGGACAGAACCAACCCAAAAGTGTAAGATCCATCGCACTCGGTAAATTTGAGTTTACAGTTCGTTATCTTTTTTGCGCAAAAAGGATAAAAGTGAAATAGGTGCTCGTTCCCGAACTGTATGCAATGTGAGATATAAAGCAAAAATCATTAAGACAACATTCGGCATCCACATCCCCACAACCGCCGGCACTTGGTTCCGGTCAGCCATTTCTTCTCCCCCAATCAATAACACATAATAGAGAAGGAAAAATCCAAAGCTCAAACTGGTGCTGACGGCGAATCCGCCTCTTTTTGCCATAACGCCCAAGGGAGCGCCTAACAAAACAAATAAAATACAAGCGAAGGGGATGGAGAATTTTTTATGAATTTCAACTTTGTATTTATTCCGTCCTTTTTGGTAACTGGTGATGAGCCCAAACTCATTTTTAACTTGCCGCTCCAAACTTCGGATTTGTCGTTCTTTTTTATAGCGTTGAGTGCTGGAAAGGGTTGTATCCGCTTGAACTTTCTCCTTTGCTGATGCTACTATGATTGTCCCTTCCTCCATAGATTTCGGACGGATGCTGTCCCCTAATGTGCGATAAAATGCCCCAGCCAATCGGCTGTTGACAACCTGAATCCTGTTCTCATAATTCTCCACTTTTTCCATGATCATGGGAACCGTCATTTCCCGGTCGGTCCTGTTAGAGGAATCTCTGCGATTTAAAAGAATATCATCTGCCGGAACTACAATTTTATGTGTTTCAAAAATGATCCGCCTGTAATTGGTGAAATCCTTGGACTCCAACTCATGAATTTCTCCATCAAAAAGGGTTAGTAGAAATGCATCGGCTAAAGTGGAAAGGGTTCCTGTTTTGGCATGGATGCTGGTTTGGGACTTCTGTTTTCCCTTGGAGAATATGCGGACGTCAGACATTATTTCCCCTGATTTCCCCCCAACGATCATGCTGTAATCAGGGAGATTATCTATAAAAATGCCTGGCTCAATATTCATCCCTGGGCGCTTACGGTATATGTCGCCGGAAAGAAGGCGAGCTCTGAAATTCATATCCGGTAAAATGTAATTGTTAAAATAGATCAACATGAGCGCAACCGTAATGCCAAACATGAGTGGTGCACGAATAATGGATAAGAAGCCGACCCCGGAAGCGCGCATGGCGTTGATCTCATTATCTTCTGAAAGCCGGCCAAAGGTCATAAGGGTTGCCAACAAAACTGCCATCGGCACAGAGAGAGCAATAATCCATGCCAAATTGAGAAAGAGATATTCCAGGATGGTGAGGACATCCAATCCTTTGCCTAAAAAGCGGTCAATGGCACGCAAGAGAAAATTGATGAAAAGGAGAAAGGTGATCATGAGCAGGGATAGAATAAAGGGCATGATCATTTCCCGAACAAAGTATCTGGACAGCAGTCGCATGGCAGAAATTACAATCATAAGAACGGGATTAAGTTTCAATAATTCGTTGGAGTGGTTGGTTATTTTTCTTCGGTTCCGGAGAGATATTTTTTAATTTCCGCCGCTTTAAATCAACCCGAGTTGATGAAAAGACGAATGGTGGGTGTAGCTCAGCTGGTTAGAGCACCTGGTTGTGGCCCAGGAGGCCGTGGGTTCAAATCCCATCACTCACCCTAATTGGATTAGGAGATAGGATAAAAGGATTAGGATTCCATAAATATTTATCTACTCCATTATTTGAAGAAATAATAAATCCGGCTTAAAAAAATGATAACGGGGTATAGCGTAGTCCGGTTAACGCGCCTGCTTTGGGAGCAGGAGATCGGGAGTTCGAATCTCTCTACCCCGACTCGAGAATAATACCATATTCCTCTCATTAAAGCCTTGCTTAACTGCGAGGCTTTTTTGTTTCATACCTTATCATATTTATTCATTAATACCCAAATAAAGGACACAAATTTGAAGGACACACCCCTATGGGCGTATGGGATTTGAGACCTTTTGCTAAATCCGCATTCCGCACAAAGTAATTCAAAAGAAGTTCCATTATTCCAACCCAACCAGATTTAAGGCACACATTCCTATGGTATTTTTCAAAAGGACAGGAAAGACACTCCCTATAGATGAGAATTTTTATATAGCCTGTATACACACAGGGTTATTAGATTTAATAATAGTAAATAAAAATACAATGAGGAATTTTATGAATTTAAAAATCGTATTTCGTATCTATGCTGCTTTTGGAATAATATTTATTCTACTTGCGACTTTATCACCAGAAGGTTTAATGGAACCTTATGGTTTTACATTGAATGAAGGTATGATTACTATGGTCAATTTTATGATTGGGTTTCAAATGATTATTGTTTTGGTTACTTGGCAGTTACCTGAATGGCTTGGTGATGACCTTTCAAAAGCTGGTCTAACTTATGTTGTCATTTCACTTATACCTGCAATACAAGGCATATATCTTATGTCAACCGGAGCATTACCTGCATCAACATCGGGTTATGTAGAAACGGCTATTTGGTGTGTATTTGCAGCATTATTTTATTTCTATAGTCAAAAAGGCACAGAAAAAACTATAATTACCCCAGATTCTGAAGAATAAAATTATTATAAAAATAATACAAAAATCCCCACATTCGTGGGGTTTTTTGTTTGTGGGATGATGTGATATAAAAATTTTCAATTTATGCTATTAATAATTAAATTTTTTTAATGAAACTTTTACTTCTGGCATTAATTGCTTATTTGACAAAAAAAGGTATAATCGTGTTACCATTTGATTTAAAATGGTTTTCAAAGAAAATTAAAAAAAATGTTAAATAAAGTGGCTCTGATAAACCATATTACATTACACCCCGTAGGCGTATTGTGTAATTATTTGATTTGTAATTTTTAGGAATAAAGAATGAAATCATGGCTGCTATTCTAAAATATCTTAAATATTATATCCCAGGGATTACGAGCATTCTATTTATCGTAATATTATTAATGGGTGAAAATTACCCAACTTATTTTTTGATTGGGTTTTCAATATTTCTAATCATTGGGGATCTTATTCTCCCGAGAGATAAGGAAATTCAAAAGTTTTCTTATCCATTTTTTTTAAATCTCTCTTTATACATCAATCTGCCGATTATTTTTATTTTGGTGTTACTAATTGTTTCCATTTTCAGTCATAATGTATCTCAATGGTATATAGATATTTTAGATTCTTACTTATATATAGATTTTATGAAAATCAGAAACTCTTACCATAGTATCGATAAAATTTCTCTTATTATACAAACTGGTTTATCTATCGGGATGCTTGGTACTGTTCCTGGACATGAATTAACCCATAGAAAGAAAAATAAGTTTGATATGTCTGTAGGGAATTGGTTACTTGCTTTTTCTTGGGATTGCACTTTTGCTATAGAACATGTTTATGGTCATCATAAAAATGTAGGTTTCCCTGAAGATCCGGCAACTGGAAAAAGAGGAGAAAATATATATTTATTTATTCTAAAAGCTATTGCGCAAGAGCAGGTTGGCGGATGGAAACTTGAAATAAGTCGATTACGTAGAAATGGGTTTAGTGCTTTCAGTTTTCATAATAGAATGATTATTGGCTATTTAAGAAGTGTAATCATCACATTATTAGCTTTTCTCATTGGCGGTACAAGCGGAATGTTTTACTTTTTATTACTAGCCCTATTAGCAAAATCACTTTTGGAAGCAATAAATTATGTTGAACACTATGGTTTGGTTCGAAATAAAGGGGAACCGATCCGTATGAGACACTCCTGGAATTCTAATCATTGTCTCAGCAGTTTATATTTATACAATGTAACAAGACACTCTGATCATCATAGAGCATCAAATTTAAAATTTTGGGAACTGAATCCTTGCGATGAAAGCGCACCAAATTTGCCTTATGGTTATTTAGGGATGCTATACCTTCTATTGATTACTCCTTTTATTTATAGAAAAATTATGGCAAAAAAATTAATCGATTGGGACTTGAATTATGCGAATGAACAAGAAAAAGAATTGATTACTGTGTAGAAAAAATTGATCTAATTCCTCACATTCGTGGGGTTTTTTGTTTGTGGAATGGTGGGTAGAATTAATTTTATTAACTTATTTTAATAAAGGCGAATTAGAAGTGAGTATTGAAAATAAAATAATCGTTTGTTAGATAGTCATCCACAATGAATTTTTAATTTTAAGGAATTCTGGTTTATGAAAAATATATTTATTTTTGTTTTTGTAATGCAATTTGCCTCTAGTCAAAATATCGAAGGCAGATGGATATTGCCAATGTTTGAAGGCGATCCAGGCAACACGATGTATGAGTTCCTCGATGGCTTAAGATATACTTACTATTGTGCGAATGATAGTGGGTGTGATTCAACTTATTGGAATTCTCTCGATACCAGTGATGCCCTTCCTACCATAAATCCTTACACAGTAGATGATAGTACATTATCCATTGATTTACACTTTGGAAATACAGCTACCTATACTATGGACTTTAGATGCGATGGTCAAGTGGTTGATTTTTATTATGATGAGGATGATGATTGGGAAGGTCTCCATTCTACTATGTTTAGAGTAGGGTTTGACATGAATGAATGTGAAGAACTTAATTCATACACTATTGAAGGCAGATGGTTCTGGGGCTATGGATTTAACTCAACGCCAAGCACTATGTATGAATTACTGGATGGCATAATGTATACTTATTATTGTGATAATCTCGATTGTGACTCAACTTATTGGAATTCAGTGGATACCAGTGATGCTCTTCCAAATTCAGATTCATACAGTTTCATCAACGATACGTTAACTGTTAACGAAGGTCCTGGGACTTTGGTTAACTTTGAATGCAATGGGAATATAGTCTTATTTGGTAATAATACATATTCATATTGGTGGAGAGTTGGATTGGATACTGCCGATTGTGAAGGACTACAACTTGAGCTATCTAGTGCGATTACCTCTCCTGAAACATTCAGATTGCATCAAAACTATCCCAATCCATTCAATCCGGTCACAACACTCCAGTATGACCTACCAGAAAACGCCAATGTAAATATCACCATATATGATATGATGGGTAGACAGGTTAAGACCCTTGTAAATGGCTCACAAACGGCAGGATACCGTTCTATCCAATGGAATGCCAACAATGATAGAAATGAACCAGTATCTGCAGGTTTATATCTGTATAGCATTGCGGCAGGGAATTTTAGACAGACTAAGAAGATGATATTGTTAAA
>CAXFCD010000103.1:0-9557 GCA_964001155.1 uncultured bacterium
CGAAGAAAATTTTGAGGGGAAGGCAACGGTGTTGGATTTTATTTTCACCAGTTGTGCCGGACCATGCCCTATGATGACAAGCAATATGAAGGACCTTTATCGAGATTATCACAATGTGCCTGAAGTTCAATTTGTATCGGTAACGGTTGATCCCACAGTTGATAACCAGGACATTCTTCAGCAATACGCGTTAGCACACGGCGTGGAAGATGATCGGTGGCAATTTCTTACATCCGACTTAGAATCCATCAAAGATCTAAAGAAAAATGGTTTTTTGCTCTATGCAGATCAATTACCCCAAGGCCACGCCATTAAATTTGTTTTAATTGATGAAAAAGGACAAATTCGGAAATATTATGATGGCACAGAAAAAGCCAGTATGGCTGTTTTGAGAAACGATTTAAATCACTTAGTTAAACAAATACGTTCCTAAATGAAGCGCAAACCACCCCAAGCCGAATCACTATTTGCAGCTTATTTTGAGCTCATAAAACCCAGTATTACATTTTTAATTCTAGTATCCACCGCTCTTGGATATTACTTGGGTTCAGGTGGATTGGATGATGTTGGGAAATTCCTGTTGACCTTGATAGGTTCTGGATTGGTGTCTTCCGGAGCAGGTGCTTTAAACCATTATGCGGAACAGGAAACAGATCAGTTGATGAATCGTACGAAATCCCGGCCCATCCCAACAGGGTTGATTCCAGAAAAGGACGCTTTAATTTTTGGGATTGGTTTAACTCTGGGTGGCACAGCACTATTATATTTTTTCATCAATAATCTGACGGCAACTCTAGCTCTGGCTACTGCATTACTTTATCTATTTGTATACACACCACTGAAAAAAATGACTTGGCTCAATACCTCCATTGGTGCCATCCCCGGTGCGATTCCACCATTGGGTGGTTGGGTAGCTGCTACGGGACAACTCGATCCTGAAGCGTGGATTTTATTTGCAATTTTATTTTTATGGCAGCATCCTCATTTTTATGCCATTGCGTTTATGTGCAAAAATGATTACACCCAAGCTAACTTGAAAATGCTTCCTGTTTTGGAGGAGGATGGACGAAGGACAAATCGTCAAATTATTTGGCATTCTTTATTATTGATTCCGGTTTCGATTATGCCTTCTTACATTGGCATTTTAGGGATGACCTATTTTTGGGGCGCATTATTTTTAAGCTTGAGTTACTTTTTATCAGGATTCCCCTTGGTGAAGAACTATTCATTAGAGAATGCGAAATTTTTGCTTAAAGTCTCAGTGATTTATTTACCGGGTCTTTTTGGAATGATTATTTTAGATAAGGTAGTTTAATATGCAGAATGATTCATTTTGGACCCGCATCATTTATATTATTTCGGTTGTAATCAGTTTGGCGGTAGCGTTCCTTATTTTGGGTCCGAGGCCGGAGGGTATTGAGGGCGCAATAGATGTTTCCATGCTGCCAAAAGTAAATGCGACCATCAATGGCATCACCACACTTCTTTTGATTTATGGATTCATTTTGATCAAACAGAAAAAAAGGGAAATGCATCGAAATGTGATGCTAACTGCTTTTGGAACGTCCAGTTTATTTTTAGTGACTTATGTGATTTATCACTGGTTCAAAAGCGGTCCAAAATTGTACACCGGTGATTTTACAACATTATATTATTTTATCTTATTTACCCACATCGTGCTCGCCGCAATCATTATTCCATTAGCGCTTTTTACGTTATATCGCGGTTGGACAAACCAATTGCAGCGCCACAGAAAAATTGCAAGAATTACCTTCCCGATTTGGCTCTATGTTTCGGTGACAGGTGTAATTATTTATATGATGCTATATCAATAGCAAAATTTCTGACAACTGTTTGTTATATCTAATAATATATAGTCTAGAAAAAAATAGATGAGATATCCATGGCAAGATCAGAAGATGTAAAAGATGCATTTAACAACTCAAAATACACGATTCAACAATGGTCGCAGATCTTGGGAGGGACTCGCAATACGATCCATAAATGGCTCACGGGTGTAAACAACCCGAAACGCGCGTCTGTCATCCACATTGCTGAAGTCTTGGGTAAACAAGCCGTGTTTTCTGGAAAAAACGATGTAACGTTTTCAGATTCTGGTAAACCGGCTTCGGACTTTGACTTTGGTAAAAAGAAAGAAGCCAACATCCCAACTAATGCTATTAGAACATACCCACTAGATTCAATCAGTTGATATTAGTGTTGAAGTTTCCAATTTTCCTATAAAAGGGTTTTGTAAATTTAAAATTCAAGCCTTTCAGTCACTCTTTCAGAAGGCTTACAGTTGGTCTTATTTTTTTTAATTTATTTAAAGTGTTCAAGTTTGTATGTGTACAGGTGTTTGAGTGTACATGTGTGATTGTTGGGTTGGTGAGTGGTAGTTGGTGAGATGAATATGGTGTGAGTAATACGACTTGTATTCCATAATACATATGAGTAATATCAGTTGCATCTTACTATAGTCATGAGTAATATCAGATATACCAAATAATGCACATGAAGATAATAACTAGATATATCCAATCTTTTATTCAGGAGGATTTAAAAAATAAGATGGTTTTCATTGGTGGGCCCCGCCAAGTAGGAAAAACCACTTTGGCATTGTCTTTTGTAGCAAATGGAAGCAATACGCACAAAGCATATCTTAATTGGGATCATCTGCAAAATCGCTCTGAATTACTAAAAGGGGAATTGCCAAAAGATCAACCCATCGTCATTCTTGATGAAATCCATAAATTTGCCGAATGGCGAAATTTAGTTAAAGGTTTTTATGATACGTTCAAAAGTGATATACACTTTATAGTTACCGGGTCAGCCAGATTGGATTATTATCGAAAAGGGGGAGATTCTTTGCAGGGACGATATTTTTATCACCGTCTACATCCATTGTCATTAATGGAATTGAATTCTCAACCAAATTCAACAGACCTTGAAATCCTTTTAAAATTTGGTGGATTTCCAGAACCAACTATAAGAGGACGGGAAAAATTTTGGAGACGTTGGCAAATGGAACGGCTTCAACATGTTATTTATGATGATATTCGAGATTTGGAACACGTACGAGAAATTAGTTTGATGGAATTACTTGCAGCAGAACTTCCAAATCGTGTAGGTGCACCGTTATCAATTAGAAATTTGAGAATATTATTACAAATTGCACCGGACACCTGTGATAGGTGGGTCTCCATTTTTGATCAAATGTATTATTCCTTTCGGATTTCTCCTTTTGGATCTCCAAAAATTCGAGCTGTGAAAAAAGAACAAAAACTCTATTTGTGGGATTGGTCATTGGTCGATGAACCCGGTTATCGTTTTGAAAATCTAGTCGCTTGCCAATTATTAAAGTATTGTCATTTAAGAGAGGACACAGAAGGTTATAAAATGGAATTGCGATTCATCCGAGATACAGATAAACGTGAAGTAGATTTTGTTGTACTGCAAAATAAAAAACCGCTGTTTGCTGTGGAATGCAAAACCGGAGAACGAAACTTAAGTCCGGCGATTCCATATTTCAGATATCGTACAAACATTCCAAAATTCTATCAAGTTCACTTAGGTGAAAAGGATGTGTTGAAAGAGGGCGTCCGAATTATGCCATTTGTAACATTTTGTAAAGAAATGGGGATGCCTTAATTGGATTAGGATTAAGAGTCTGGTCAGCCTGTTTATAGAAGCTTAGAAGGTTGATTGATTTAGGGACTAAGATTCATTATAATGGAAGTATTTATTTCAATTCAAAAGCCCAAAAGTCCTTTGGGTGTAGAATTAGGATTTTTTCAAATGATTTTAAAATTAATAGATCCTGATTGCCACTAATATATATTTAATATTTAGAATCAACTTTATAGGGGGAAGAATACAAGATAAATATAATTTAGTTGCTCTTAGCGCACTTGGTGGCAAAATATCAAATTTTCTTCACCAACCCACCAAATTGTTTATCAATTTCAAACCCTTGACCGTAGAAAAATTTCTCCACATAAAATCCAACCGTGATTGCATCGATTCCTCGGTGTTGCATCCGTTTATAAAAATCATCCATTAATCTCTGACTCAGGGAAATCCCACGGTACTTTTCCCGTATTGCAATCCATTCCAGATGAATTCGGTTCTTGTCCGTATTCCGCCAATAGAGACCACCCACCAATCTGTTCCGGGCATTAAAAATAAATAAAAAATCATGTTGAGCTGTGAAGGTACCGGAAAGGGACGATTCCGATAACAACGAATGAAATTGTGCAATCTCCTTCGGTAAAAATGGAGGCCTGATCCGATACACATGGCCATCTTTTCCCTCTGTTTGAAAAACCAAATTGAGTCTATCCTCCTCTCCATGAGTTGTGGTAACCAATTCCACATAATCAGCTGCATCCACATGAGGGAATAACATGCGGGCTAAAAAGAATTTTTCTTCATCATTTAAGTCAATACTGCTTTGAATCTGCGTGATACGTTCTTGCAAATTCCAGGGACTTAATTCTTTTCGTCTCATTTCGCCGATCATGGTTTGGAATTCAGTTATCAATGCTTGATTTTCTTCTTTAAAACAAGTCATCATGAAGAACCGAACTCGCGTTTCCGGATATTCTTCTAACAGAGAATCCAAGTCATAGTCCGTGTATAATTCCTGCAGGATTGATGCCCTAGCTTTCAGGGTTGCATCCGAATTCAATTCCAACCAACGTTCATAGCGAAGGGATGCAAAAACGACGGGTTTTGTCAAAACACCGAAATTTTCAAAATCATTTAAAAATTGGTCAATACGTTTCTTGGTACAGCCAACCACTTCCAATTTTTTCCCTGTCTCCCTTTGATCCAATTCTAATTTTAATTGATTTAACAACTCTTTCCCCTGAGCCACTTTCACAGCCTGAAGCGTAGCCGTAAATATCACCTCCCAGTTGGACATGTGTTTCAAACCGGGAATTTTCTCCTCAGTTTTTGTAATATAATCCGAATAAAGTGAAAGGAAATGTGCGCCAATTGATTCGGTTGATTTTCGTCCTGATATGGAAATTAACCTTGTCCCCGTTGTGTAATCGTGCTGGGGGATGACCAAGTTGGCAGGAGAGGGCGGTTGGATGGATAATTTAAATTCAGTTCGATGCCAAAATTCTTGATAAGCCTGAATCCCATTCCAAATAAAATGGAGCCACCGCATTTGCCAGCGATCCATTTTTGTTTCATCCTTTATATCATTTCGATTCCGTTCAAGGTAGGCACCCAGTGTTTCGCCATGGATATATTCTTCGGTGTACAATTGGTACTCCGGCCAGTAACCACCAAAATTTTCAACCAACGGTTTATCCTTAAATCCCGACCCCATAATAATGAGCCATTTGATTTCTTCCTCCAAAAAGTCCCGATCCCACCCTTCATTGAGATTAACTACCAGGTTATGTGTTCCCAGTGATCTCGAGCGCACCAAGATCCGGAAAACACTTTTATTATTTCGTGTACCTAAATGTGTGATCCAAACCCCACCTTTTGATATATCATTTAAACCAACAATACAATTGGAAGAAAAAAGAAAAATGGATTCCCGGATTAGGGAAGTTTCCCGAATCGCTTCCATCAATTGAGTTTGATGTGATGATTTCACATTTTCATCAAAAGTTACCACATCATCCCATGTGTATTCTTCTCCTGTTTCTCTGTCCACAGTCAGGGAGGCAGATTTTCCGATCCAGGTTCGGAATCCTTTCGTCAATGCATAATACGCTTTTTGGGCTGTGGAGAATAAGGGTTTAGGCACATTGGAAATTTGCCACCAGACAAGTTCTGAACGTGCCCACACAAATCGGGTTGGGTGGATCGTACCGAAATCTGCAACAAGGAGTAAAATGGTTTGCACAAATTCCAGCTCATTGGCATCGGCCTGTGCCAAGTTTAAATAAGCCTCTTTCAGGTATTTAATAAATGCCTGGTAATGCTCATCTGTCGCTCGGTTAATGTTGAAAGAAAATCCCTTGGCTGCATTTTTCTCTCTCTGATGGAGGAAGGCGGACCGAATCATGGTTACAAGAAAATCGCCGGAAATGAGCGGCGTCAGTGCTTCGATCATTCGTATTTGAAATGAGGGGTCAGGATGCCTTTGATAATTTAAAAATGTATCCAAAATCACGCCGTGCCAATTACCGGATTTTTCAGCTACAATCTCCGTCAATGTTTTGAAGCAAGATGGATCATTGGCGAGATAGTTACGGACGGAATGATGAAGCTGAAACAAAATTGTTTCATTCGACTCTATTTCAGATAATGGTTTTAATGGTAAATCCAGAACCGATGGATCCACCTGCATCGTTGCATAGGGTTCAGTTTCCTTTAATCGGAATACAGAATACCCAATAAATTCTGTAAACCCAAAATTCCCCAACCAAAGTGTGGGCGATTGGATGAATGATTCAAATTCAAAAATGTCTGTGCCAATGGCATAAACAAAATCACCTAACTGAATCTTTGACCCGGCCCAAGACAACAAAAGTGTTTCTGTCTGTCCCTTGATGGTCACTTTTTGCCCATCCCAGCTTAAGTTTGTCCGGACCGTTCCAATTTCCCGGAGGAGCCAATTGGGAATCCTGATTTCCTTTGATCCGGAATGGAGAGCCACATAGTTTTTTTCATAAAGCGGTTCGATGATTTCGGAAAAATTCTTCAGCACATTTTTACGGTTGAAGGAACCTTTCTGTGTCAATTCTTTCTTTTCTCTGGAAAAATCACGGGGAATAATGACAAAATTCACAATTCGCTCAAATGGGGATAAAAAACTATTCACAGACAAAATCATGGAACTGTACAAATCTCGAATCTTTTGACTGTCTGCTGTATTCAGGTCTATGGGTGAATTTTCATGATCAGGATAAATCAAAACTGTATTGAATTCACGGCCGTCTCCCACAAGGAAAACAGATTTCACCGAATCAAAATCCTGAAACAAATTCTCGATTTTTTGGGGCGCGATCGTCTGTCCTCTGCTGTTTTTATAAATATCTTTTTTCCGGTCTAGGATAAAGTAGTGCCCATTTTTTTCTTCAAAAATATCGCCGGTGTGGAACCAGCCATCCACGAAAACATCGTCATCATCTTCTTTATAATAACCGTTAGTTACATAATCGCCACGAAGGCACAATTCACCATCATCTTCCAATTTTAACTCGATGCCCGGGAGTGCTTTTCCCACCGAATCCTGCACATAATCATCGGGCGGTGTCATGGTAATTCCTCCCGTGGCTTCCGTCATGCCGTAGCCACTCAAGACATTGATATCATTGGTTTGAAAAAATGAAAAAATATCCGGATCCAAATAGCCTGCCGCAGACAAACCCCATTTCAATTTTCCACCGGTGATGTTTTGCAATTGTTCTTGAATGAAGTCACTTTCAGCAGAATCCAAATCCAATTGTTCTTCCAACATTTCATAGAGTTGAACCCACCGCTTGGGAATGCTGATAAAAATCGTGGGGTTCACCAGAAGAAAATCTTTTAAGAGTGAATTGAATGCGGGAGACTCAGCAAAAGAATAAGTAGCGCCCCAATAGATGCTTCCCATTAATTCAAAATATCGCCCAAAAGTATGAAAGAGAGGCAAGTAACATAAAAAACAATCATCTGATCCAAATTCCGGCAAAGCCAATCCACGGGCAAATCGTTTGCTAATTAAATTCATTTGGTTGAAGGTAATTCCTTTCGGATTGGCCGTGGTCCCGGAGGTGTACATGATGGTTTGGGTCTGATCCATGGAAACAAACGCCATGCGTTGTGCTGTTTCAAAATTATTAGCATTGAGGCGATTTTCAAAAAAAGTGTCCCAATCTGTCACGTTGCCTTTCAGGGATTCCGGATTATTTAAAGCAATCACGGAAATATGATGAAGGGGTTGGACCTCATTCCACAGGCGTACGCCTGTTTTTCCACCGACAAATAAATGAGAGATTTCAGCCTGGTTTATAATAAAGGACAAATGTTCCGAAGTTGAATTCAACGGAATGGGAATCACCCGCCAGCCGAAGGAAAGACAGGCCAGATCAACTAAAACGCCATTCAGTTGATTATGAGTGAGTAAACCAACAACCGGTGGCTCTTCTGGTTTTTCGAAATAAGATAAAGCTTTTCCCGTTTCCTGAACTTTTGACCAAAGCTCTGAATAAGAAACTGTTTGAATGGATTCATCCCGGATGAGGTTAAAAACGGTTTTTTCGTCATATCTTTTTGCCCGCTGTTCCAGAAGGTAACCTGTATGAAATTGGGAAAGATCTATGAGTTTAACCAATCTATCCAACCATTCTGTGGTCAGCTTTGCTTTGGAGATTGTTTGGGTAACAGGTTGCAGATGGGCTAAATCCAAAAAATTTTGGAGAATGTCTTTGCTTGGACTTTGGTCGAGGCAGTCGTTGATCAGGCGGATAAGGGAATCAGCGGCAATCGTTCCATTTTCTGCAGCGGTGGCAGATTCGTTTATACGGGTTTGGAGTCCTTTGTCCATGGGAGAAATTAAATCATGAATTGGAATGGATACCTATTCTAATTGTTATCTAACGAAAGGAGGTGTAAAATTAAATTCATTATAATCCATTGAATGAAATTGATTAAGACATGGACGCACTAAACAGAATCAAATTCTTAGAAAACCGGCTCCACAATTTGAGCGAGATCGGCATGGCACTTTCCACGGAAAAGAACACGGATCGTTTGTTTGAAATGATCCTTGAAGAAGCCAAAAAGATCACTCGGGCTGACGGGCGGACCCTCTATTCCATGAATAAGGAAGGCAATCTGCAATTTGAGATATTATGCAATGATACCATGGATACGGTCATGGGCGGCACATCCGGCGTTGAGATTCCATACTATCCTGTGAAACTCTGGTTTGACAAACAAACACCGAACAGAAAAAATGTTTCGGCTTATGTTGCCTTGGCTCAAAAGACGGTGAATATTGATGATGCCTATGAGGAGGAAGGGTTTGATTTTGAAGGGACGAAGAATTTTGATAAAAAATCTGGTTACAGGTCGAAATCATTTTTAACCGTTCCGCTGCAAAACCACGAGAGTGAGATCATTGGTGTGATGCAACTCATCAATGCCCGGAATGAACACGGAGAAGTGATTTCTTTCAATGAAGAAATGCAGGAACAAATTGAATCATTGGCTTCCCAAGGCGCTGTAGCCCTCACCAACAAACGATTGGTGGAAGAGCTCAAAACTCTCTTTGAAGCATTCATCAAATTGATTGCCACTGCCATTGATAAAAAATCGGAATATACCGGCGGACACTGCAACCGTGTACCAGTGATTACCATGATGTTAGCCGATGCTGTGGCTGAGACTACGGAGGGCATTTACAAAGATTTTTCTATGACAGAAGAAGAGCGGTATGAACTCTACATTGCAGGATGGCTGCACGATTGTGGAAAAGTGGCCACACCGCCACATGTGGTGGATAAAGGGACCAAATTGGAAACAATCTTTGACCGAATAGAATTGATCAAAACTCGGATGGAACTGTTAAAGCGGGATGCGGAAATCGCATTTTTAAAACG